>DAICZO010000394.1 GCA_027311125.1 Acidobacteriaceae bacterium | reverse complement strand
GTTGCTGTTGTTGTTGTTGCCTTTGCCGTTGCTGTTGCCGTTGCCCTTGCTGTTGCCGTTGCCCTTGCCCTTGCCCTTGCCGTTGCCGTTGTTTGTTTTTAGTTGCAATCCTCCGCGCAGCGGAGGACCTGCCGTTGCCGTCGCCCCCACCACTTCAAAGCTCCATCGCCGCCCCCAGCAATGTCTTCAACGCCTGAATATAACCCGTCAAAGCCGCTCTACCTCCCTCGGTAATGCGATACTCCGTCACCGGCTTACGCAGCACAAACTTCTTCTCTACATTCACGTAACCCGCCTCCTCCAACTTCTGCAACTGCGCCCCCAGATTTCCGTCGGTAGAGGACGTCCTCTCGCGCAGCCACTTGAACTCCGCCTGCTCCGTCGTAGCCAGCAACGACATCAACGCCAGTCGTAGCTTGCCATGGATAATGGGATCGAGCTCCGGTAGATCACTCATGGACAACCTGCCGCCGTGCCTGTGCCTCCAGGTACATCAGATACGCCCCAAAGCCCAAATTGCACACCACGATGCCGACCAGGAACACCGGCAGCAGAGTTTCGCTTGAGACATAGAACGAGGCTGTGCCACAAACCCACCATAGAATCCCCACGGCAGTCTGCAACCTCCACCGCAACACCAGGCTGCTCGCCACATTCGCCAGCCCCAGCAATACCTCGATCCCAGCCAGCATCACCTGCGGATGGCTCCAGCCATGCTCGCTCCCTATCGAACCAAACGCGAACACGAAAATAGCGCTTCCCGTCGCAATCCACGTCGCCCACACCGCCCGCGATTTGCTGTTCAATGCCTGGCCACGCCGCTTCCGCGCATCGATCAGCCCGCCCAGCAGCGCAGTCAACGTCATCGTCACCGGCCAAGCCAACACAGGCTTCGGTAACAGGTGAACCCACCCGATCGCCACCAGGTACGCCACCCCCCACAACACAAACATCCAACCATAAAACTGGGTCGTCTTCCTGCCCTCCTGAACCATCTGCTCCATCAGATCCAGTCGGCTTACCAGGTCATTGCGCGTATCGGTAGTCATAGGGAACTCCTCCTGCCATCTACTCTGCAATATAGAGTGCTCTATGTCAAGAAGTTTTTCCAAAAAAACGCCAGCCCCTACGCCAGCCCAATCACAGCTTGATACCGTGCTCGCCAATCACCGAAAACACCGACAACAGATTCGTCAGTGCCAGCAACTCACGTATGCGTTGCCGCAGATGGATCAGTTGCAGTTCGCACCCGGCAGCCCGCGCAGCCGCATACAGCCGCACCAGCGCCCCCAGACCAATACTGTCCATCACCGTCAGGTCAGTCAGGTCCAGCACAATGCGTTTGCAGTGCGGAATCAGTGGACGAACCTGCGTGGACAGCACGTCGGTGGCACCGTAGATCAGTTTGCCGTGGCACAGCACCATGGCAACATCGCCGGTCTGGGTAATCTCAAGCGTAAGGGCGGAAGAGGGCATGAAGTTCTCGCAATAGCAGCTTTGTTTCGATGCGCATGAGTGTCTCACAGCCACGCCCCCAAACAAAGCACTTTGCCTCCGAAACGGCGCAAATCGCTCCTGAAGGTGATACAGTGAGTGGCCTCAAGTACATTTTCAGCATCAGCCCAGGGGTGAGTTCCATGGCGAAGCAAGCTGGCACTGTGACCAACAGTTGGTGCGAACCCGAGCGCAGCGCCCTCAGTCCGGTCGCAGGCCTGCAACTCGAAGCTCGTTACAACGCCGGACGAACCGGCGGCGACTTCTACGACGCCGTCGTGGTCGGCTCCCGAGTGGCCTTTCTGCTCAGCGATATCGCCGGCCGCCGTGCCGAAACCCACCCCATCGCAGCCATCGCGCAGAAGACCTTTCGCTCCACCGCTCGCGACCTCTTCGGCCCCGAGAACGCCAACCTCATGGATGCGACCGCCCTGCTCGTCCAGGCCATCAACGCAGCCCTCTTTCGCGCCGCCGGAGGCATCCGCTTTGCCCCAACCTTCGTCGGCTGCTACGACGCCCCGCTCGGACTCATCGCCTACATCAACGCAGGCGGCCAGACCGCCATCCTCCGCGATTCCGACGGCACCAGAATGTTGCCCAACGTCGCCATGCCCATGGGCCTCTTCACCCACCTCACCTACGAGCCGTCGATCATGGCCTTCGAGCCCGGCGCCCGCCTCGTCGTCGTCACCAAGGGCGTCACCGAGCAGCGCCGTGGCCGCCGAACCTTCGGTCCCGAGGGAGTACGCCACATCGTCGAGCAAACCACCAGCCAGTCCGCCACCGACATCTGCGACCAGACCCTCAAAGCCGCAACCGACTTTGCCCGCCCGCCCTGGTACCGCCGCGGCCCCCTCGCACGCAAGCACTCCCCCAGGCTGGACGACCTTACCGTCCTGGTCGCCACAAGGCCCCTGCCAGCTTAAAAAATCCAGCCGCGGCAGCTCCCCATCAGGCAAGCCACCACGGCTGGTACTACGTCATTCCGTCTCCGGCTTACTCGCCGAAGTTCAGCGACTCGATCCCCAGAAACTGTGCTGCCTGCCCCAGCTCTTCTTCGATCCGCAGCAACTGGTTGTACTTCGCAATCCGGTCCGTGCGCGATGCCGATCCCGTCTTGATCTGGCCTGCTCCCGTAGCCACCGCCAGGTCGGCGATAAACGTATCTTCCGTCTCGCCCGAGCGGTGCGAGATGATGCTGGTGTACCCAAACCGGCGGCCCAGCTCAATCGCCTCCAGCGTCTCCGTCACCGTACCAATCTGGTTCACCTTGATCAAGATGGAGTTCGCGCACTTCTGTTCAATGCCCATCTGCAGCCGCTGCGTGTTGGTCACAAACAGATCGTCGCCCACCAGTTGAATATGTCCCAGAACCTTGGTCATATGCGCCCAGCCAGCCCAGTCATCTTCCGCCAGACCATCTTCGATCGAGACGATCGGATACTGGTTCGCCCACGACTCCCAGTACGCAACCATCTCTTCCGAGCTCAGCTCCCGCTTGTCGGACTTCTTGAACACGTACTTGCCCGTCTCCTTGTTGAAAAACTCCGACGACGCAGGGTCCAGCGCAATCGCAATCTGTTCCCCCGGCGTATAGCCAGCCAACTGGATCGCTTCCAGAATCAGCTCCACTGCCTCGTCATTGGACTTCAGCGAAGGAGCAAACCCGCCTTCATCGCCTACTGCAGTGTTGTAGCCTTTCTTCTTCAGCACGCCCTTCAGCGTGTGGAACACCTCAGTGCCCCAGCGCAGCGCGTCCGAAAACGTCTCCGCTCCCACCGGCATCACCATAAACTCCTGAAAGTCCACGTTCGAGTCCGCATGCGAGCCGCCGTTCAAAATATTCATCATCGGCGTAGGCAAAATGCACGCATTCACTCCACCAAGGTAGCGGTACAGCGGCAGCTTCAGCGCAGCCGCCGACGCGCGCGCGCACGCCATCGACACCGCCAGAATCGCATTCGCTCCCAGCCGGGCCTTGTTGTCCGTGCCATCGATCGCAATCATCGTCGCATCGATCAGCCGCTGGTTCGACGCATCCATCCCGGCCAGCTCCGGCGCCAGAACAGTCTCCACGTTCTCCACCGCCTGCAGCACGCCCTTGCCCAGGTAGTGCTCTTTATCGCCATCGCGAAGTTCAACGGCTTCATGCTCGCCGGTGGAGGCGCCGCTGGGCACTGCGGCCCGGCCCTTGATGCCGCCTTCCAGCGTTACATCGGCCTCGACGGTGGGGTTGCCGCGGGAGTCCAGAATCTCGCGTGCCTGGATAGAGACGATCTCGGTCATATTGCTCCTATTGCTTTCGTTATAAGGATGATTTGCTGCGATGCGGTGGCTCATGCGGTCGTTCAACTTCGCCCGCCGGTCCACCGGCACTGTCGCACCCGCCATGGAAACGATCGTTTGAACGAATTGAGAGCCAGAACTACTCACCAGTCGGATTCTAGCAAAGCCACATGACAGCATGTGTCACCCGGGGGGGAATCCCCGCGATTAGTGGCGGGGTCGATTCCCCATCGCGAAATCGTCCCCCACCACCCCAGCCAGCCTCTAAGCTCGGAAGAGGCGTCGAGCAGCAAGCGCGCCGGAAGATAGTGCGAGGATTGTTTGCCATGAAGCTACCCATTGCTACCGCTGCGTTTGTTCTAGCTGCTGCACCCCTGTTCACCATCACGCTCACCACCAGCGCCTACGCGCAAAGCGAGCTGACCGGAGTCTCCAAGCCAGACTCCTCCGAGATCATCACCTCCCAGGATGCCCCGCCCGTCAAGGCCGACAAGCCGGCCGCTGCTATCGCCCCTGCTCCCTCCACCGAGGTCTACGGCCCCTACGTGCCCTACCGCGCTCCCGGCACCGCCGCCGCCGCTCCCGTTACCACCACCGCCTTCGATCCCGACGCCCACATCGTCACTTCGGTCGATAAGTCCTCGGCACAGCCCGACGAAGCCACCCTCGACGCCGGAATCGTCACCGAAGTCCCCGAGCGCGACGGAGAACTCCGCGCCGGTACCCTGCTCAAAACCCGGATGAAGAACTCCTTGTCCACCACCAGCACCGTCGTCGGCACTCCCTTCACCGCCGATCTCATCGAGCCCGTCACCCGCAGCGGCAAGGTCATTCTCCCCGTAGGCTCGGTCGTCGAAGGCATGGTCACCGAGGTCCACAGCGGTCGCCGCATCTCCGGTGCCGCCACCCTCCATCTCGTCCCCCGCAGCGTCACTCTCCCCGATGGAACCCACTACATCCTCCACGCCCAGTTGATCGATACCAGCCAGACCACCTCCAGCAAGGTCGATAGCGAAGGCACACTCGTCCGTCGCGACCATCCCAAGGAGACCCTCGCCGTCATGTCGCTCGCAGCCGGCGGCGGTGCTGCCGCAGGCGCCCTCGTCGGTGGCGGTGTAGGCGCGGTAGTCGGTGCTGGCGTAGGCGCGGGCGTAGGCACGGTCATCTGGCTCAAGCAGGACCGCCAGGAGAGCGTAGCCAAGGATTCCACCCTCGTCTTCAGCCTCACCGTACCCATGATCCTCAAGCCCCTCAGCGCGACCGCCAACCCCACCACCAATCCCAACGTCAGCTCGACCGCCAACTCTACTGCCGACGGCCACCTGGCCGGAGCAGCCCAGTAACTGGATCGTTCCTCCCCAGTAGCTGCATCCACGTATCGGTATTAGCCCCCTCGCTGCCTCAGCAGCGCGGGGGTTTCCTTTTATAGCTTGGAGTAAACCTGAAAGCGTCGCTGCAGCCTGTCGCGAAGTCGCCCGCCTAAAAGTCAGGGCAGGGAACTCCGACCCACAACCACCCACTCCAACCTTCAAAAAAAATCTACCGCCCGAACCCCCTGAAACCGCAGTAAAAATGACCTGTCAACCCCCGGCCTCTCCCTGCAACCCGCCAACCAACACAAATCAAGCCACTTATCTCAATATTCACCCCTGAACAACCAGTTACCTCCAAACCCATACACTGGAAGCAGTGAACTCATCGGAGCCCCCGGCCACCCAGCCAGGGGCTCTTCTCTTTTAACCCCGGACTTAACGCCAAAACCGCATCAAGTCCAAGCCTAAGTCCCATCATTCGAAGACTTTGCCACAAATCCCCGGGAGGGGGGAGTAACCCATGTCAACCGAACCCGTACGCTACCAGTGCCGCCACATCTTCACCGACGGCCACCGCTGTGCCAGCCCCTGTCTCCGCCAGCAGGAACTCTGCTACTACCACCACACCACCCGCAAACCCATCGCTAACCCCCGCCAGCGTCGCAACCGCCAGGCCAACTTCCAACTCCCCCTGCCCGAAGACCAGAGCGCCATCCAGGCCTCCCTCGGCGAGGTCCTACGCCGCATCGCCGCCAACGACATCGATCCCCGCCGCGCTGGTCTCCTCCTCTACGGCCTCCAGATCGCCAGCCTGAATCTGCCCAAACCCACACAGAAACGCACCGACCAGCCCCCGGAAACCCTCGTCGAAGAGGTCGTCGACGACCCAACCCTCGGCACCCTCGCCCCTCGCGCCGAATTCGAGCAAGCCCGTGGCCTCGTCGCCACCCTGCTCCACGAACTCCGCAAACCCCACCCCAGCTCCACCCCAATCGAGCCCACCTCATCATCCC
>DAICZO010000390.1 GCA_027311125.1 Acidobacteriaceae bacterium | reverse complement strand
GAGGTGATCGTGCAGCGCAAGGGCGATGAGGCCGGGACGGCTTATCCGGAGGCACGGATACTGCGATCCGTAGGCGAGGCGCTGGAGGATGCGGCGGTGCAACTGGTGGTGGTGAGTACACCAAATGAGACCCATTTTCCGCTGGCGAAGCAGGCGCTGGAGGCGGGTAAGCATGTGGTGATTGACAAGCCGTTTGCGGCGTCGAGCGCGGAGGCACGGGAGCTGGTGGAGCTGGCTCGGCGCAAGGGGCTGAAGGTTGTGCCGTTCCACAATCGGCGGTGGGATGGGGATTTTCAGACTGTGCGGCGGGTGTTGCGGGATGGCTCGGTGGGGCGGCTGGTGACGTTTGAGTCGCACTTTGACCGGTTTCGTCCGACACCGCGGGAGAACACGTGGAAGGAAGCGGGCGACGATGCGAACGGGATGCTGTTCGACCTGGGGCCGCACCTGATGGACCAGTGCCTGGCACTGTTTGGGGTTCCGGAGACGATCACGGCGAGCGTGAGGAAGGACCGCGACGAGACGGCGATTGAAGATGCGTTCGACATTACGTTGGGGTATCGGCTGCATGGGCGGGCGCTGCTGGCGCACTGCCGGACGAGCTACCTGGCGTGCGATGCGGCGCCGCGGTTTCTGCTGCACGGGACCAAGGGCAGCTTCAAGAAGTATGGTCTAGACCCGCAGGAGCCAGCGCTGGTGCATGGGGCGAAGGTGCCGGTGATGGGTTCGGGCGATAGCTGGCTGGAGGAAGAGAAGGTGGCGTGGGGCGTGTTGACGGTGGCTCCGAATGCTGCCGATCCGGGGACGCTGGTGAAGCATGAAGTGAAGACGGAGCGCGGGGATTACCGGGGGTTCTATGCGAATGTTCGGGACGCGATCAACGGGGATGCGGAGCAGGCGGTAACGGCTGAGGATGGCTGGCGGGTGGTGCGGCTGCTGGAGATGGCGCGGGAGAGTTCGCGGGAAGGCAGGACATTGCCGGTGGAGTTTTAGGTGAGGCGGGCGGTTTGGTTGGGGCTGCTGATTGGGTTGGTGACTGCGGTTGGCGGGCACGGGCTGGCACAGACTGCGTCGGCTGGAGCTGCCATGCTGCTGCCGCAGATGCCGCTGCATGACCCGTACATTCTGGCGTATGCGCCGACGAAGACGTATTACCTGTATACGTCGAATGTGGCGGCGCTGACGCAGGTGAGACGCACGGGGACGATGGTGTATGCGAGCAAGGATCTGAAGCACTGGAGTGCACCGAAGGTAGTGTTCGTCGTGCCTGAGGGGTTCTGGGCGGAGAGCGGAGGGTGGGCTCCGGAGGTGCATGCGTACCGGGGGAAGTTTTATCTGCTGACGACGCTGCACAACGAGAAGAAGGAGCTTCCGCAGCTGCGTCCGCTGGGACATGCGACGTATATGCGTGGGACGATGATCGCGGTGAGCGATTCGCCGGAAGGACCGTTTGTGCCGGTGAAGAACGATGGACCGGTGCCGCCTGCGGACTTTATGACGCTGGATGGGACGCTGTATGTAGACCCGACTGGGAAGCCGTGGATGGTGTATGCGCATGAGTGGCTGCAGGTGACGGATGGAACGATCGAGGCGGTTCCGCTGAAGGACGATCTCTCGGGGGCGAGTGGGAGACCGGTGTCGCTGTTCAAGGGTTCGGATGCTCCCTGGATTGACGCGCAGGCAGTGCCGACGACGAAGGGTAGCGTCTATGTGACGGATGGGCCGGAGCTATTTCGATCGA
Source organism: Acidobacteriaceae bacterium (assembly GCA_027311125.1). Lineage (GTDB taxonomy): Bacteria > Acidobacteriota > Terriglobia > Terriglobales > Acidobacteriaceae > Edaphobacter. Next base: position 1,186 of record DAICZO010000390.1, on the reverse strand, counting down.
AGGATGGGCATCTGCTGATGCTGTGGTCGAGCTATGAGCATTTGAACGACGAGGACGGGCGGAGCCACTATGTGCAGACGGTGGCTCGGTCGGTGTCAGGCGAGTTGCAGGGGCCATGGGTTCAGTTGGCGCCGCTGGTGAGGCAGGACAGCGGGCATGGGATGCTGTTTCGGACGTTCGATGGGCAGTTGATGATGGTGTTGCACCGGCCGTTCCAGCGGGCTCGGGGGAAGCTGTACCAGATGCGGGATATGGGGGAGCATCTGGAGGTGGAACGGGAGCGCACGGATCTGGATGGAGATGCTGGGCCGGCTTGAAGGGTAGACAGTTGACGTTCCCGCCGTGGCGTTGGAGTTGGTTGTGATTACTGGCCGTAGGTGGCTTTGGGACCGTGTTTGCGGAAGTAGTGGCGGTCGAGCAGAGCCTGCGATACGCCTTCAGCACCCGGCCGCAGCAGCATCGTGCGATACGCCATATTGGCGACAGCTTCCAACACGACGGCGTTGTGCGCTGCGTCGTGGGCGTCGCGGCCCCAGGCAAAGGGGGCGTGTCCGTTTACCAGGCAGGCGGGGACGGCGAGGGGATCGAGGTTGAGCTCGCGAAAGCGCGCGACGATGGCGAGGCCGGTCTCGTGGACGTAGCGACCGCCGATGGCCTCATCGGTCAATGGTGGCGTGACTGGAATCGGGCCGTAGAAGTAGTCGGCGTGGGTGGTGCCGAAGGCCGGGATGGAGAGGCCGGCCTGCGCGAAGCTGGTGGCGAACTCCGAGTGCGTGTGAACGACCGCACCGATTGTGGGGAACTCGCGATAGAGGAGAGTATGGGTGTCTAGGTCGGAGGAGGGACGAAGGTCGCCATCGACGATGACGCCCATGAGATCGGTGACAACCATGTGCTCGGGCTTGAGCTCGTCGTAGTCGACGCCGCAAGGCTTGATGACGACGAGGCCCTGTTCGCGGTCTACGCCGGATGCATTGCCGAAGGTGTAGAGCACGAGTCCGCGCTTGACGAGTTCGAGGTTGGCTTCGAGGACTTCCTCGCGCAGGTGCTTCAGTAACATTTGGGGCGGCTCCTAATGGCAAATACTGAGATTCTTCGCGGCGCTCAGAATGACCTCAGCGATGACTGTTAGCCTTTGCCGGGTCTGAATCGAATCGTATAGAACGCGCCGAACGCAAACAAGCAC
>DAICZO010000388.1 GCA_027311125.1 Acidobacteriaceae bacterium | reverse complement strand
GTTGGAACTACGACTGAAGCGGTCTGGGTTAGCGGTTGAGATACGTTGGCGGAATCCATTCCGGGAAGAGTTGGTTATCAGCTATTTTGTGTGAATTTGCCCGAGAATAGAGCATGTCATACGAGATGTAGTGTTTGGTGTGATGGTCGTCACTGAGAAAAAAAATAAACTGGCGATGAAAAATATTTTCGGTATTCGGACGGCCACTATTTTTCCCTTTTTCCACTGCTATACTCAGAATTTCGTGGAGTACTTTTTACTCCGGGCGCATCCAAGTGACGCGTCTTCAACAAGTGAACCGCTGGATGATCGGGTATCAGGCAGTTGTACGGTGCGGAACCGATTGACGGCAACTTCTCGACCTCTCTGTAGCTAAGTAACGCAGGGGAAGCAGGAAAGCACTCATGGCGCAAGTTTTTGACCGCAGTTCGAACGCGTTGGTCCGATTCAGCCTGGTATTGACTGGCTTGATCGTCATCTCGCTCGGGGTAGCGCTGGACCAGTTGCAACGTTCGCCTTGGGTGACGCGGCAGGGCCAGCGACCGGACCAGCCGGTACCGTTCAGCCATAAACACCACGTTGAGGGTCTGGGGCTGCAATGCCAGTACTGCCACACGCAGGTGGAGAAGGCCGCGTATGCGGGCATCCCTCCGACCAAGACTTGTATCAACTGCCACGCGCAGATCTGGACGAATGCTGCGCTGTTGGAGCCGGTACGGCAGAGCTGGGCGACAGGTGCATCGATCCAGTGGATCCGGGTGCATGACCTGCCGGACTATGTGTACTTCAACCACGATATCCATGTGAATAAAGGCATTGGTTGCGCGAGCTGCCATGGACGTGTGGACGAGATGCCGCTGATGTATCAGCAGAACACGCTGCAGATTGAGTGGTGCTTGAACTGCCATCGCAATCCTGGTGTGAATCTACGTCCGGTGAGTGAGATTTACAACATGTCGTGGGCTGGTCCTTCGACCGATAAGCCGGTGTGGTGTTCGAGCACGGTAAAGGGCGGGGCGACGGCCCAGAATGTAAGCTGCACGACGACCAACCCGGGTGCGAATGGACCTGAGGTAGCGATGTTGGAGAATGGACCGCACGGACCGGGGCGCACGGAGAGTGCTGACCTGGGGCCGCTGATGGGAGTTGCGATTCCTGCGAGCTACCAGAAGTTCACAAGCCAGGCTGAGCTGGGCAAGTATCTGACGGCGCAGTATCACATTCGTACGCCGAATGAACTCTCGAGCTGCGAGACGTGTCACCGATGAAGACGATTGGCAACGCTACGACAGGCAACAATTTGATGGGGACTGGAACAGACGATACGATGGCCGACACGAAGGCGCAGGCAGGACAACCCGTAGTGGTTACCCAGATAGCCAAGGCAAAGCTGACGCTGGCACAGGTTCAGGCGAAGCTGGACGGCCAGACGGGCAAGCGTTTCTGGAAGAACCTGGATGAGCTGGCGGACACGCCGGAGTTCCATGAGCTGATGGCGGAGGAGTTTCCGCGGCAGTCGATGGGCGGTTCAGGTGAGTGGGTCGATGCGGTCAGCCGCCGCGGCTTTCTGAAGGTAATGGGCGCGTCGCTGGCGCTGGCTGGGCTGGCGGGTTGTACGAAGCAGCCGGACGAGCCGATCTATCCGTACATCAAGCAGCCGGAAGACCTGGTGCTGGGCAAGCCGATGTACTTTGCGACGGCGTATCCATTCCCGACGGGTGCGATCCCGGTGCTGGTGAAGTCGGATGCGTTCCGCCCGATCAAGGTGGACGGCAATCCTGAGCATCCGATGGCGAAGGGTAAGAGCGATGCGATGACGCAGGCGACGCTGCTGGATATGTACGATCCAGACCGTTCGCAGCATGTGATCTATCGCGGTCAGAACTCGGATTGGGGCAAGTTCCAGAGCGCGTTTGCGACCGCAGTGAAGAAGACCTCCGGTGGCCAGGGCGTGTACTTCCTGAGCGAGACGATTACGTCGCCGACGCTGGCGGCTCAGTGGAAGCAGGTGCAGGCGGCTTATCCGCAGGCGAAGCTGGTGCAGTGGGAGCCGGTGAATCAGGACTCCTCGCGTGCGGCGTCGAAGGCTGCGTTTGGCAGCTATGTGGATGCACAGTACAAGTTGGAGGAGGCGGATGTCATCGTCTCGCTGGATGCGGATTTCCTGGGCGGGATCGGGCATCCGGGTTTCCTGCCGCTGGCGGCTGCGTACTCCGAAGGGCACCGGTACGAAGCGGGCAAGGGGATGAACCGGCTGTATGTGGTCGAGAGCATGCCGACGGTGACCGGGTTCAAGGCTGAGCATCGCCTGGGCTTGAAGCCGAGCGAGATTGCTCAGTTTGCGACCGCGCTGGCGAACGGCTCGAGTGTGACGCTGTCGAATCCTGATGCACAGAAGTTTTTGACGGCACTACAGGCTGATCTGAAGAAGAATGGTGGCAAGTGTGTGGTGATTCCGGGCGAGCAGGCTTCGCCCGCTGTCCATGCCGCAGCGTATGCGTTGAACAGTTCGCTGGGCAACGTGGGTAAGACGGTGGTGTACACCGAGACGGTGAACCCGATGCCGTCGGAGCAGACTGCGGACCTGAAGGCGCTGGTCGCCGACATGAACGCGGGCAAGGTGCAGTGGCTGGTGATACTGGGTGTGAACCCGATGTACACCGCTCCGGCTGACCTGGAGTTTGCGGCTGCGTTCGACAAGGTTCCGGTGACGGCACACCTGGGTACGCATCTGGATGAGACGGGTTCGCTGTGCACCTGGCACATCAACAAGACGCATTACCTGGAGAGCTGGTCGGATGCTCGGGCCTATGACGGTACGATCTCGATTATTCAGCCGATGATCGATCCGCTGTATGGCGGCAAGTCGTCGCATGACGTGTTGCAGACGCTGCTGGACGATCCGCAGAAGTCGGCGTACGACGCGGTACAGGCGACAGCGAAGACGTACATTACGGGAGACTTTGCCACGGGCTGGCGCAAGGCTCTGCACGATGGCTGGGTCGAGGGTACGGCATTTGCTCCGAAGGCGGTTGGTACTCCGAAGGCGATGACGGCTGTGGTCCCAGCAACTACAGGCGGTCTCGAGATCGCGTTCCGGCCTGATCCTTCGCTGTATGACGGACGGTTTGCGAACGTGGGCTGGCTGCAGGAGTTGCCCAAGCAGGTGACGAGCCTGAGCTGGGACAACGCCGCGCTGATGAGCTTCCGGACGCAGGAGACGTTGAAGCTGGATGAGAACGGCAAGGCTGAGATTGAGCTGAATGGCCGTAAGGTGGTGGTCCCGGTGCTGGTGGTTCCGGGTCATCCTGACAACGTGATTACGGTGTACCTGGGACATGGACGCCGGGTTGAGGCAGGCCGTGTTGGTGCGGGTGTGGGCTTCAACGCCTACACGCTGCGGACCGCGGACAGCCCGTTGTATGCAGACGGCGCCAAGATTACCAAGCTGGATGGCACCTACGACCTGTGCGTGACGAAGGTACATAACATCGAGCATCGCGGCGCATTTGCCCAGCATGATCTGGAGAAGCCGCTGTCGGATAAGGAAGGCACGTACTCGCTGGCAGGACATGAGGCGATGGAACGGTCGATCATCCGGTACGCGACGCTGGAAGAAGTAAAGAAGAATCCTGACTTTGCCCATGAGGGTGCGAGCGGGACGCTGGTGAACAAGGTTGGCTACGGCCCGCAGGGTGAGACGCCGAAGAAGGACGAGAGCTTCTTTCCGGATGCGTGGAACTACGAGAAGCAGGATGCGTCGTCGTTGCAGATGCAGAATGCCTGGGGCATGTCGATCGACCTGAACAGCTGCATTGGCTGCAATGCCTGCATCGTAAGCTGCTACGCGGAGAACAATATTCCGGTGGTTGGCCGCGAGCAGGTGAAGGTTGGCCGCAATATGCAGTGGCTGAGGATCGATACGTACTTCGAGGGCGATCTGGATGCACCGAAGGCGCACTTCCAGCCGATGGCGTGCCAGCACTGCGAGAACGCGGGTTGCGAGCAGGTTTGCCCAGTTGGTGCGACGGTGCATACGCCTGAGGGTCTGAACACGATGGTGTACAACCGTTGCGTTGGAACCAGGTACTGCTCGAACAACTGCCCGTATAAGGTTCGCCGGTTCAACTTCCTGCTGTACTCGGACTACGACACGGAGAGCTTGAAGTTCATGCGCAATCCGGATGTGACGGTACGTTCGCGCGGTGTGATGGAGAAGTGCAGCTACTGCGTACAGCGGATCGAGTCGGCCAAGATTACGGCCGATAAGGAAAACCGTGCGATTCGCGATGGCGAAATTGTGACGGCCTGCCAGCAGGCATGCCCGACGAACGCGATTGTATTTGGCAACATCAACGACAAGGCGAGCAAAGTGGCGAAGCGCAAGGCTGAGGAGCGCGACTACCCGGTGCTGGCAGACCTCAACTTCCGCCCGCGCACGACGTACACGGCCGGTGTCATCAATCCCAATCCGGAGCTGGCATAATGGCGACCAAAGTTCCATTGAATGATCCGATGATCGATCCGCGTACCGGCGAGTATGCCGTGATCGCTCCCGGTCATAACTTCAAGTCGGTCACGCAGAAGATTGCTGGGATCGTGCTGACGTCGAACACTCCACTGGGCTGGTTCTTTGGCCTGATGCTGGGTGGGGCGGTAGCGACCGGCGTGGTGATCGGCTGCACCTGGCTGTTTCTGAAGGGCGTAGGAATCTGGGGCGTTACGATTCCGGGCGCCTGGGGCTTCGCGATCATCAACTTTGTATGGTGGATCGGTATTGGCCACGCAGGCACGTTGATCTCTGCGATTCTGCTGCTGTTCAAACAGACGTGGCGCAACTCAATCAACCGGTTTGCCGAGGCGATGACGATCTTTGCCGTGGTCTGCGCGGGTACGTTTCCGCTGATCCACGTAGGCCGTCCGTGGCTGGCGTACTGGCTGTTTCCGTATCCGAACACGATGAACGTCTGGCCACAGTTCCGCAGCCCGCTGGCGTGGGACGTATTTGCGGTATCGACGTACGCAACGATCTCGATCGTGTTCTGGTATGTAGGTATGATTCCGGACTTCGGCACGCTGCGTGACCGTGCGACGATGCCGTTTGCCAAGTATATGTACGGCCTGCTGTCGTTGGGCTGGCGCGGTTCGACGCGGCACTGGATCCGGTATGAGTCGGCTTCGCTGCTGCTGGCGGGTCTTTCGACTCCACTGGTGCTGTCGGTGCACACGGTCATCAGCTTCGACTTTGCGGTGGCGGCTCTGGCTGGATGGCATACGACGATCTTTCCGCCGTACTTCGTCGCTGGCGCGATCTACTCCGGCTTTGCGATGGTGCTGACGCTGGCGATTCCGATCCGCAAGTTCTATCACCTGGAAGACATGGTGACGTTGCGCCACCTGGATAACATGGCCAAGGTGATGCTGGGTACGGGTGGGATTGTGGCGTATGGCTACGGCATGGAAGTGTTTATGTCGTGGTACTCGGCCAGCCACTGGGAGTTCTTCATGATGTGGAACCGTATGTTCGGGCCGATGGGCTGGGCGTACTGGATCCTGATTCTGACGAACATCGCGATTCCTCTGACGTCGTTGTGGTCGCGCAAGCTGCGGGTGAACGTGACGTATCTGTTTATCCTGTCGCTGATTGTGAACACGGGTATGTGGTTTGAGCGGTTCGTGATCGTTGTGACCAGTTTGTACCGCGATTATCTGCCGTCCAGCTGGGGTACGTATCGCGCTACTAAGTGGGACTACATGATTTATGTAGGAACTATGGGTCTGTTTACGTTCCTGTTCTTCCTGTTTGTCCGCTTCCTACCCATGATTCCGATGTCCGAGATTCGTATGATGCTGCCGCAGACCAAGGTCAAGCGCGGTGGATCGGACGCTGCGTCAGTCGTTGAGGAGAGAGTCTAATGCCGCCACGTGAGGGAATTTACGGTTTACTTGCGGAGTTCAATACGCCGACTGAGCTGGTCGAGGCTACGGAGGCAGCGCGTCACGCAGGCTATCGCCGGATGGAGTGCTACACCCCGTACCCGGTCGAAGAAGCGGCGGAGGCATTGCACTTCCACACGACGCGGGTTCCTCTGGTTTGTTTGCTAGGTGGATTGATGGGCGTGACGACGGCGTACCTGATGGAGACCTGGATCAACGTCTGGGCGTATCCACTGAATATTGCCGGTCGGCCGTTGTTCTCGTGGCCTGCGTTTATTATTCCGGCGTACGAGTGGACGATTCTGTTTGCTGGCCTGTCGGCGGCGTTTGGCATGATTGCGCTGAATGGAATGCCACAGTTGTACCACCCGGTCTTCAATGCGCCGAACTTTCGCAATGGTGCGACGACGGATAAGTTCTTCCTCTGCCTGGAGGCAGTGGACCCACAGTTTTCTCTGACTGAAACGCGGAAGTTTCTGGAGCAGTTTCCGGCAGTTTCGGTAGTAGAGGTAGACCACTAATGATGAGCGCAGGAATCACAGCACAGGGAGCAGGACGTCGCGTGCCAAGTCAGAGCAAATTCGCTGCGATCGTCGCCGTAGGGGCGATGAGTCTGCTGGCAGGCTGCCGGCAGGACATGCATAATCAGCCGAAGTTCTACCCACAGCGCGGCACGGACTTCTATGCCGATGGACGGTCGGTCCGTCCGCAGGTGGAGAACACGGTGGCACGTAACCAACTGCATCAGGATTCGTACTTTTACACGGGCTTTATCGCGGGTAAAGAAGGCGAAGGGATGCCTTTCCCGGTGACCTTGCAGGTGTTGGCAAAGGGGCAGGAGCGGTACAACGTGTACTGCACGCCATGCCACTCTCGCGTGGGCAATGGTGTGGGCATGATTGTGCAGCGGGGCTATGCACCGGCGGGCAACTTTCATACCGCACGGCTGGAAGCAGCGCCGTTGGGCCACTTCTTCAACGTGATTTCGAATGGTTACGGCGCGATGCCAGATTACTCGGCACAACTGACGCCAGCCGATCGTTGGGCGGTGGTGGCATACATCAAGGCGCTGCAGTTGAGCCAGAAGGCGACGCAGGCGGATGTGGCTGCGGGAGCGCATGTGGAACCGTTGAGCAGCATTGCCGAGAGCGAGGGCTTGCCGGCATCGTTTGCCGACGAGTGGACACTGCCGGGAACTGCGGTCCATGGAACGCCGGACGGCCAGCCATATATTCTGCCGACGCAGCAGAGTGGAGCGATGGGCGCGCCAGCAGCATCTGAATCGTCGAAACCAGCAAAGTCTGCAGTTACAACAACCGGAACCAGCACAGCAAAGCAATAACATCGGAAGCTTCCGAACGAAGGCTTGAACAGCATGTCATCAGGACACGAACATCACGGCGCAGCAGACGGGCATCACGGAAGTGTGGCTCACGCATCTCGCACGCTGCCAGCCACTTTGGGCGCACCAGAGGTCGTCGACATCTGGCGGACGCGGTTACTGATCGTTGCGGCACTGTTTGCGGTGCTGACGATTCCGTTTGGCTTTAGCCACGAGGGCAAGAACCACATTCTGCGTGCTTATCTCATGGGCTATATGACCTGCTTCGGCTTTGCCGGAGGTGGTCTGGTTCTGCTGATGCTGCAGTATGTTTCGGGCGGTAAGTGGGGCCTGTTGCTGCGTCGTCCGCTGGAAGCGATGACGCGGACGCTGTGGCTGGTGGGCGTGATGTTGCTGCCAATCCTCTTCCTGATGAAGCACCTGTACCAGTGGGCTCTGTATCCGACGGCTGCGGCAACGGCCCAAGCGCTGTCGGCTCATGCGATTACCGCGGAACAGGCGATGACGGCGAACGCCAAGCGAGCGATGTTGAGCCCGACTGCTGTATCTGTTCAGAGCGCGATAATCTTCGGGGTGCTGTTGCTGATTGCTAAATTGTTGAACAAGTGGTCGATGCAGCGTGATGCTGACCCGACGGCAGGCAGCCAGGCGAGCTTTGACAAGTGGCGGATCAAGTTTGAAAACCTCAGCGGTATTGGCATTTTTATCTATGTGGTCCTGCTGACGGACGGCGCGATCATCTGGATCAAGTCGCTGGATGTGACTTGGTACTCGTCGATCTGGGGTTTGCAGTTCCTAGTAGGACAGGGCTATGCGGTGTTGGCGCTTGGAATTCTGAGCGTGATTCTGCTGTCGCGGTTTGAGCCGATGAAGACCTTGCTACGGACGACGGAACAGCACGATCTGGGCAAGTTCATCTTTGCCTTCGTGATGTTGAACATCTATCTCACGTTCGCCGAGTTCCTGATCATCTGGTCGGGGAACGTGCCGGACGAGATTCCCTGGTATCTGAACCGCATCCACGGCGGCTGGTGGTACGTGTGTACGGCGGACTTTATCTTCCATTGGTTGATTCCGTTCTCGCTGCTGCTGTCGCGCGATCTGAAGCGCAACAAGACGAAGATGGTATGGCTGACAAGCTGGATGATCTTTGCCCGCTGCGTGGATATGTTCTGGCTGATCGAGCCGAACTTCAAGGATGCGGCTGGAAACCTGCACATCCATGACAATATTGGCATCCTGGCGTACATCACGGTTCCAGTTACGGTGATGGCGTTGTGGGGAGCTTATTACCTGACGCAACTGAAGGCGCGTCCTCTGGTCAATGTGAACGATCCTCATCTTGAGGAGATTTTGGAGCCTGAACATGCCCACTAACGATGAATTGAATCAACACGCAGGCCACTCCGAGGTTCCGGATTCGGAGCATCCCGGGTATGAGACGAGCGACGTCAACGTCAGCGGCGTTATCGTATTTCTGGCTGGCTTGATGGGCTTCCTGGTCGTGTTCTTCGGCTTTTGCTTTGTAATGGGTCGCGTGATCAATAGCGCATTCGAAAAGCAGGATGGACCGTCGAACAAGTGGAACCAGCAGGCACAGTTGCCGGGTGTGGCCGCGCCTGGCGCGCAGCGCCAGAATCTGGCCAGCAATCCTGAGATTCAGCAGAAGCAACTGCAACAGGTGACGGAGACGTTCCCAACGCCTCGGCTGGATATCGACGATGGCAACCAGGCAACGGCGGATTTGCATTCGCGCGAGGATCTGCTGCTGGATCACTACAGCGAAGTCCCGGGCCAGAGTGGCACCATCCGGATTCCTATCTCGCGCGCGATGGAGTTGATTGCGCAGCGTGGCCTTCCGGTGAATGCTCAGGCGGCAACAGCGACGGTGGAGATGGCCGGCGATGTGAAGCCGGTGGTAGCAGCACCGTTGACGACTGGGTTTGCCCGTACGGGATACGAACTTGACGTGATGGAAGCCCGGGCGCAGAAGATGAATTACAGCAAAGCGGAAGCGGGAACCCACGCTGCAGTGACGCCAATCAAGTAGTCAGCAGGGCTGGACGCAATAAGATAGAAGCAGGGAGAACGCATGACGAGCAGGCTGACAATTCGAGCGAGGTGGGTCGCAGCGGTAGTTGGCTGCGTTCTGCTGAGTGCGCCTGTGTTCGGTCAGGTCTCCGGTTATGCGGACAAGCAGTCGGGCGAGAACACGGGCGATCAATTGCCGCGTGTGTTGCAAAAGGTTGGTGTGGCTCAGCACTTGAATCAGCAACTGCCGATGAATGCGGCATTTGTGGATGATACGGGCAAGCCGGTCGTACTGGGCGACTACTTTGGGAAGCGGCCCGCAGTGGTTTCGCTGGTGTACTTCAACTGTCCGATGCTGTGCTCGGAGGAGTTGGATGGGCTGACCTCGGCTCTGGAGATGGTGAAGTTGCAGCCGGGCAAAGACTTCGATGTGATTGTGATCAGCATCGATCCGAGTGACACACCGGAGCTGGCGGCGAAGAAGAAGAGTTTTTATGTGAAGCGTTATGGGCGACCTGAGAGTGCGGCTGGCTGGCATTTTCTGACGGGCCAGACTCCTTCCATTGATGCGGTCACGGATGCGATTGGGTTTGGATATGTGCGGGTTCCGGGACCGGATGGGAAGTTGACCCAGTTTGCTCATGCCAGCTCGATTGAACTGGTCACGACGAATGGCCGGTTGGCGCAGTATTACCTGGGCGTGGAGTACTCGCCGAAGGACATGCTGTTGGGGTTGATTGAGGCCTCAGGCAACAAGATCGGTTCGCCGGTAGCGAATATTTTGACGTACTGCTACCACTACGATCCGGAGACGAATAAACACTCGTTGATTGTTGCGCGTGTCGTTCAGCTGGGCGGAATGGTGACGGTGGCCGGCCTGGGTGGATTTATGTTTCTGATGTTTCGTCGCGACATGAAGTTAGGACGCGACCACGACCTGACGAAGAAAGAGAACGGATAAAGGGTAACGATGCATATCAGTCCAGTACTGTGGCAATTTTTGGTGAAATGGCTCCACGCTTCAGCGCTCTTCCCGAGCGAGGCGTCGACCATTGCTCCCTACACTGACGCGCTTTACTTCTTCCTGCTGCTGATCACGCTGATTGGTGTTGTGCTGGTAGGGGCGCTGGTGTTTGGCTTCTCGATTCGTTATCGTGCGGCTCGGAATCCCGTGGCCACGCAGGTGGAAGGCTCGACCCTGCTGGAGGCAACCTGGACGATTATTCCGTTGGCGTTGTTTCTGGTGACGTTTGTGTGGGGCGCGTTGCTGTACTTCCGTATTTACACGCCACCAACGAACTCGATGAACATTTACATCGTGGGCAAGCAGTGGATGTGGAAGGCGGAGCATCCGGGTGGGCAGCATGAGATCAATGCGCTGCATGTTCCGATTGGCCGGCCGGTGCAGTTGACGATGAGCTCGCAGGACGTGTTCCACAGCTTTTCCATTCCTGATTTCCGGGTGAAGCGGGAAGTGATTCCGGGACGGTACTCAACCGTGTGGTTTGAGGCGACCGACGCCGGGACGTATCACCTGTTCTGCACGCAGTATTGCGGTACAGCCCACTCGGCCATGATCGGCGATATTGTCGCGATGTCGCCTGAGGATTATGAGAGCTGGACGAAGCAGTCGACCAGCGGCATGTCGCTGGCACAGAACGGGGAGCGGCTGTTCGCAAGCATGGGTTGTAACTCGTGCCACTCCGGCAACGCTGCTGCTCGTGGGCCCAACCTGGCTGGAGTGTATGGATCCAAGCTGCAGTTGGCGAACGGTTCGCAGGTGCTGGTGAACGATGCGTATCTACGGGATGCGATTCTGAATCCTTCGCAGCATGTGACGGCAGGGTATGCGCCGATCATGCCGACCTATCAAGGCCAGGTCAGTGAAGATGGATTGATCGATCTGGTGGAGTACATCAAGACGTTAGATAACAACTACCGTGTGCAGCAGACGCTGACCACATCGCAGTCTGATAAAGTGGCGCCGACAACGCCGGGGATGGTGAAGCCATGAGTGCAACTACTTCAACGATTGTGAACCTGCCGGATCAGCGCACGGCTACGATGCCGAAGCGCGACTATCTGAATAATGAGCATGGTTTGCTGAGCTGGTTGTTTACCGGCGACCACAAGCGGATCGCGATTCTGTACCTGATCTCGATTACCTTCTTCTTTTTTCTGGGCGGCATCTTTGCAGGATTGATCCGTTTGGAGTTGCTGACTCCTCAGCCGGATCTGGTGGCTTCGGACACGTACAACAAGCTGTTCTCTTTGCACGGCATTATCATGATCTTCCTGTTTCTGGTGCCATCGGTACCGGCAACTCTGGGTAACTTCCTGATCCCGATCATGATTGGCGCGAAGGATCTGGCGTTCCCGAAGATCAACCTGCTGAGCTGGTATCTGTTTATGGCTGGCGGTGTGTTGACGCTGACCGCGCTGGTCACGGGTGGTGTGGATACGGGCTGGACGTTTACGACTCCGTTGTCGACGCACTATCTGAATACAAACGTTGTGACCGCTGCGACGGGTATCTTTATTGCGGGCTTCGCTTCGATCTTTACTGGCTTGAACTTTATCGTAACCATCCACCGGATGCGTGCGCCGGGTATGACGTGGTTCCGGATGCCATTGTTTGTGTGGGCGAACTATGCGGCTTCGATTCTGATGGTGCTGGGGACGCCGGTATTGGCGATCTCGCTGGTGCTGGTGGCGTTGGAGCGTACGTTGGGTCTGGGTGTGTTTGATCCGACCAAAGGCGGTGATCCGCTGCTGTTCCAACACCTGTTCTGGTTCTACTCTCACCCTGCGGTGTACATCATGATTCTGCCGGGCATGGGCGTGATCTCGGAAGTGATCAGCACGTTCAGTCGCAAGCGGATTTTCGGATACACTGCAGTAGCGTTCAGTTCTGTAGCAATCGCGCTGTTCGGATTCTTCGTGTGGGAACACCACATGTTCATCATGGGCGTGTCGAACTACTCGGCCCTAGTGTTCTCGCTGTTGACGATGTTGGTGGCGGTACCTTCTGCGATCAAGATCTTCAACTGGGCGTTCACGTTGCAGAAGGGGTCGATCACATTTGAGACTCCGATGCTGTATGCGTTCGCATTCATCGGACTGTTCACGATCGGCGGCATGACGGGTGTGTTTCTGGGCGCCCTGGGCATGGATATTCACCTGACTGAGACGTACTTCATCGTGGCGCACTTCCACTATGTGATGGTGGGCGGCATGTTGATGGCATTCCTGGGCGGGATTCACTTCTGGTGGCCGAAGATGTTTGGCCGTATGTATCCGGAGTCGCTCTCGAAGCTGTCGGCGGTGACGAGCTTTATTGGATTCAACCTGACGTTTATGCCGCAGTTCGTTCTGGGCTATCTGGGCATGCCTCGCCGGTATCATGCGTATCCGCCGGAGTTCCAGGTGCTGAACGTGTTGTCGACTGCTGGTGCTACGGTGTTGGGTGTTGGCTTCCTGCTGCCGGTGTTGTATCTGGGCTGGTCGTTGAAGTATGGCGCGATTGCCGGCAATAATCCCTGGCAGGCGACGGGTCTGGAATGGCAGATTCAGTCTCCGCCGTTGACTGAGAATTTTACTGAGATTCCGATTGTGACCCAGGACGCGTATGACTACGAGTGGTTGGCGAACAAGACGGAACATGAGGTGACGACCGTTGGATAATGCGCTGGTAGCATCGCATGCTCACACTCACGAGGAAGAGCATGAACATGTAGCTCTTCCGCAGCACCGTCATCACTTTGAGACGGAGCAGCAGCAGCGCGAGGCCGGCACGTTCGGCATGTGGCTGTTCCTGCTGACTGAGATCATGTTTTTTGGCGGCCTGTTTTTCGCCTATCTGCTGTACCGCAACTGGTACCACGATGCGTTTGTCGCGGCCTCCAACCAGTTGAGCATCAAGCTGGGCGCAATCAATACGGCTGTGCTGATTGGCTCGGGCTATTTTATGGCCCTGGGTGTGTGGGCGGCTGAGGTTCGTAAAAAGGGCTTGCTGGTTCTGTTTCTGCTTATCACGACGGTACTGGGTTTCGTGTTTCTTGGAATCAAGTATGTGGAGTATCACGAGAAGTGGGAGAAGCACCACATTCCGGGCGAGCACTTCGACGTCTCTGAGTTTGTGAATCCCCAGGCGTATGGGTTGAAAGAGACTCCGCTGGCTCCGGACATGGCGCAGAAGACGCAGGTGTTCTTCTCGCTGTACTTCGCGATGACCTGAATGCACGCGTTGCACATGATTATCGGAATTGGCCTGCTGTTCTGGCTGACCTGGCGCGCAAATCGTGGGGAGTTTTCCTCCGGGTATGTCGCACCGATCGAGAACTTCGGACTGTATTGGCACTTCGTCGATATTGTCTGGATTTTCCTGTTCGCGCTATTATATTTAGTCGATAGACATCCATAGAAAGTGCTTAGTGCTACGTTAGAGAAAACTCAGATCGGCACTTTAACACATCGGCACTTTAGCACTTTAGCAC
>DAICZO010000387.1 GCA_027311125.1 Acidobacteriaceae bacterium | reverse complement strand
AGCGGCTTTACCGCCACGCCGCAGATGGTGTTGTCCGCGTCGGTGCCCCCCAGTCGCGAGGCTCAGAGCCTCTTCACTGTCTCCGCCGAGACCACTGCACTCACCCAGCGCGGGAAACAAACGATCGCCACCTTTGTCGTGCCCACACGGGTGCCGGTAGAGCGCGTCTCCTTCCAGCTTTCGCCCGCGTTCAAGGGCAACTTCAGCCGCGACGTCCAGGTCTCGGAGCGACCCGAGGGCCAACCCGATGCTGCTGCCATCACCGCCACGGGAACCATCCTGCGGGTGCATCTTACTGAGGCTGGCCGCGAGATTCGTCAGCAGCAGTTGAGTCTCCCCGCCACCATCGGCTCCAATCTGCAGGGGCCTGCCACGGTGGAGGTGGCCATCGATAACGGTGATGATGCGCCGCTCCCCATCGCCTCCGTGCGGCTGGAGATGCGTCAGCGCATGCTCTGCTTCGATACGGCTGTCGCTCCTTCGCCCACCCTCTTCTACGGCGATGCCGCTCTCCCCACGCCGGAGTATGACTACGCACGCATCTTCAGTGCGGCCAACACCACCCACTTCGCCATGCTGGGTCCGCAGCAGTTGAACACCGGCTATCGTCCCCGTCAGGACACTCGCCCGCTCACCGAACGTCATCCGGATACGCTCTGGATCGCACTGCTGGTGGTCATCAGCCTGTTGGCGCTGGTGGCGTTCCGCTCCACCAAACAGTTGCAACGATAGCCCCCACACACATCCGGCCCACGACAGTCATGTCGCGGGCCGGATCTGTGTGTGTCGTTTGCCTGATTACTTTGCTAGCGCAGTGCGGCGTCAACCTCGCTGATCCAGTTCGGCGACTTCAGGATCTCGCGTGGTTTCGATCCATCCGCCGGACCTACCAGACCATCGTTATACATCATGTCGATCAGGTGAGCGGCACGCCCGTAGCCGATGCGCAGTCGCCGCTGCAGCAGGGAAGTGCTGGCCTTGCCGAACTCGTACACCAGCCGCACCGCGTCCTCGTACATGGGATCGTCGGTGTCGCCGTCTACGCCGCCATCGCCGTCCTTGCCGGTGGCGTCTTCCTTGGGCCCTTCCAGAAAGCCGTGGACATACTCGGCCTCGCCCTGCGCCTTCCAGAACGCCGTCACCGCGGAGATTTCCTTTTCAGTTACAAATGGCGCATGCACTCGCTGCACCCGGCTGGTTCCCGGCGGCAGATACAGCATGTCGCCACGTCCCAGCAGGCTCTCGGCGCCGTTGGAGTCGATGATGGTGCGGGAGTCCACCTTGGTCGCCAGCCGAAAACTCATGCGGGTCGGTACGTTGGCCTTGATCAACCCGGTAATCACATCCACCGAGGGCCGCTGCGTCGCCAGTACCAGGTGGATACCCACGGCACGCGCCATCTGCGCCAGCCGCGTAATCGACTCTTCCACGTTGGATCGATCCAGCATCATCAGGTCGGCCAGCTCGTCGATGATGATGATGATGTACGGCAACGGCTCCTGGTTTACGTCCTCGAACAGGTACTCGCTGCCGTGGTCGAACAGCTTGTTGAACTGGTCGATATTGCGCACATGGTTGGCCGCCAGCAGCTTCAGGCGCCGCTCCATCTCGCGCACCGCGTTGCGCAGCGCATTGGCCGCCAGCTTGGCCTCGGTGATGATCGGCGTAAACAGATGCGGAATGCCTTCGTACATGCCAAGTTCCACCCGCTTCGGGTCAACCAGGATCATGCGAACCTGTTCCGGCGTGCTCTTGAACAGCACGCTCATAATCATCGCGTTGATCGCTACCGATTTACCGGAGCCAGTCGATCCGGCGATCAGCACATGCGGCATGCTGGCCAGGTCCGCTGTCACGATGCGCCCGTTGATGTCCTTGCCCAGCGCGATCGCCAGCTTACTCTTGGACTGGGCAAAGCTCTCGCACTCCACTACGTCGCGCAGCCAGATGGTCTCGCGCTCGTGGTTCGGCACCTGGATGCCGACCGTGCTCTTGCCCGGCATGCGCTCGATCAGGATGCTCTCCGCCGCCATGGCCAGGCACAGATCATCGGCCAGTCCGGTGATGCGCGCCACCTTGACGCCTGCCTCCGGACGAAACTCGAAGGTCGTCACCACCGGGCCAGGATTGATCTGCGTCACCTGCCCGTCCACGCTGAACTCTGCGCACTTCTCCACCAGCACCCGGGCCTCTTCGCGCAGCGCATCCTCACGCACCACGGCGTGGTCGTCACTGCGATACAGCAGCGACGAGGGCGGCAACTTGTAGCCGCGCACGCTCTTGGGGATGATCGTCACCGGCTTGATGTCGGCATCGGCACGCTTGCCAAACGAGATCGCCTCATTCATCGTAGGAGCCGCTGCAATGGGCAGCGGAGCAGCCGGCATGGGTACCTGGCTCGTCGGCTCCTCCACCCGGCGTGCGGCCCGGATCGGCGTCGGCATCTTCGCCGGTGGTGGCTCCGGCATCTCTACATGGTCGGCGGCAAAGCCGAAGTTCGAGGGATCGTCCAGCGCGCTGCGAGGCGAGGCAGCCTTGGCCAGCGCATCCGCAAACGGGGCAGCGGCAGCGGCGGCAGTTCCAAAGGCAGTCACGGGAGGAGCATCCACCAGCGTGCGCGGCATGCTCTGCCACATCGAGACCTGCTCGCCTGCGGCCAACGTATCGTCCGGCTCCAACGTGATCGGGGCCACCTTCTTGCGGCGGCTCAGCCATCCGAACAAGCTTCCCAGCAGGGTCGTGGGCTCTTCGGCATCGGCCTGGCTGGCTTCGCGCTCCGCCACTTCGCGGGCTCGCCGCGCCATGGCATCGGCCTTCTCACGCTTGCTGCCAAACTCTTCTTCTGCCATCGCCTTGGCATTGTGGCGATGGTTCCGCCAGTTCATCCAGCGATCCAGCAGCGTCTGGATAAAGCCGAAGCGCAGCGTCGCCCACTCGCGCGCGGTGTGGAACGTAAACGTCGTAGCCAGATACAGCGACAGGGCCACCATCAACCCCAGCACGATGGATGCACCCGGCAGATTCAGCAACTGCACCATCACGTCGGCCAACAGGCGTCCGGTCAGGCCTTCGATGGGCAGGGCATGGTGCCACAGCATGTGTCCTGGCAGCAGCCCAATGGCAGCCGGGGCAAAGACAATCCACATTCCCAGCCCGACGGACTTCGCCAGCGGCGATCCCGCAGGACGCGAACGCAGCCAGCACAACCCCAATCGTCCCAGCACCAGCGGCAGAAAGAACGCGGCAATCCCAATAGTCTGCAACATCGCATCGGCTACAAACGCACCGATCTGTCCCGTCCAGTTATGCGCCGGACGTCCCGTGGCATAGCTGCCCACGGTGTTGAACGAGGGGTCGGTCGGCGTGTAGCTAACCAGTGCCAGCAACAGCATGGCCGCGCCAACCAGCACGCTCAGCCCGATAATCTCGTTCAGGCGGCGGTGTCGTGTCGGGCTTGAAACCAGTCTCAGACTTTTCATTGGGGGGCCTTCATCAGGAGTACGCGCAGCCAGGTGGTTCCGGCGCGCAGCAGCACACACCGGGGCAGTCTCCAACCAGGCCGTAAACCACCAGAGCAACTTCGATTATCCTCCACCGTCCACAAAAAAAGGGATCGCTCCCCAGTGTGGAATCAGGATGCAAACCCACCGCACTTCTGCGCATCTATCACTTCAGCGCTGTCAGTTTGCAGCACTGCACGAAAGTTGTACCCACCTCGCCGCTGGATTGCACCACGCCAGCGGACCTTAGGAAACGGTTGGCAGGGGAGCGGGATTTTCGCGATCTCTCCCGCTTGCCGTCGGCGAAGGAGAATCGCAGACAGCCGACGGACCCTGCCCCAGCCGTGCACCCCCTCTCCAACGATCTATTTTTTTGAGGTACTTATGTCCACAGATGCAGGCAGACAGCATGAAATGGAGCTGGCTCTCAAGTCGCTCATCAACGTCCTTCAAGACAGCCAGAAGGGGCTAGCCGACCTGGGCCAACACCTCCAGGGTGCCAGCCTCAAGCACTACGTTCTGGCCGAATCGCTGCAACGCGCCAACTTCCGCGCCGAACTGGAAAACGAACTGCACCGCGCTGGCGTCCACGACGTCCACGAGACCGGAACCGCCGCCGGAACGCTGCGCCGCATCTGGAGCGACCTCAAGACCAAGGTCATCCACGGCGATCACGCTTTGCTCGAGACCGCAGAGCAGGCCGAGGACATCGTGAAGGAAGCCTACGCCAGCGTGCTGACCCACGAGGCCCTGCCCCTGCCCCTGCGTGAGCTCCTGGTCACCCACCAGAGCCACATCCTAACCTCCCACGACTACCTCCGCGAGCAGCGCGACGTCGTCGCAGCCAAGTAGTTTCCTATGTCCACCGGTCTTCCAGTAGTCTCCTCCGTGGGGGCGATGAGGTATCCTCGTCGCCCCGTCTTTTTACAGCAGGGGAGAGTCATGGCCGAATCGAATCCAACCATAGCCCACACCGAAACCCAGCCTTCGCCCCGCGCCAACCCCGTGGGTCGCATCCTGCTGGCGCTCCTCTTCCTCGGCTCCGGCGTCGTGCATCTGGTCGCACCGCAGGCCTATCTCCGCATCATGCCGCCGTATCTGCCTGCGCCCCACGCGCTGGTGGCCATCAGCGGTCTCGCCGAGCTGCTCGGCGGCCTCGGCCTGCTGCTGCCTGCCACGCGCCGCATCGCCGCCTGGGGGCTGGTCGCGCTGCTGCTGGCCGTCTGGCCGGCAAACATCTACATGGCGACCGCCCACCTGCCCATGCCCGGCCTCATGGGCCAAAGCTGGGCGCAGTGGCTACGCGTCCCCTTGCAGCTTCCCTTGATGTACTGGGCCTGGCGCTACACCCGGCGCTAAGCCTGCTCGCGAGTTTAGAGCTTCATCGGTCCGTAGTGCAGCACATACACCACCGCCGATGCCACCAGGCAGTAGATCCCGAACAGGTACCAGCGGCCTTCTTCCAGCCAACTGCTCAGCCATCGCAACGCAACCAGCCCAGCCAGAAAGGCGAACAACGCACCCAGCAAGCTGGTCATGATGCTGCCATGCAGGTCGATCGGCGCACCCGCTGCGGTCGCCGCATGTGAGGCCTTCAGCAGCCGCAGTGCTTCTTTGCCCACCACCGCCGGCGTAATCACCACGGCCATGGCAAAGCTGAACCGCTCGGCCCGCTCCTTGCTCGCGCCCACCAGCATCCCGGTGGAGATCGTCGCACCCGAGCGCGAGAACCCGCGAAACGGCAGGCACAGGCCCTGAATAGCGCCCATCCAACCCGCCTGGCCCATGGTCACGCTATCGCCGTAGACCTTCTCGTGCGCGCCCATCCGCCGCTTCTCCATCAGGCCCGCCAGCAGAATCAGCAATCCCGCCACCGCCAGCGCTGGAGCCACCAGGTCCAGCCGTCCGAACAACTGCTCAATCTCACCCTTCGATGCGCCATGGAACGCCGTCTTCTCGATCACCTTCATGATCGGATAGCCGATCGCACCCGTCAGCACCGTCGCCCAGATCACCCGGATCGCAAACCGTTGAAACGCATCCGTACTGGAAAAATAAGTCCGCTTCCACTGCGTCCAGAAATAAGCAATCACCGCGAACATCGTGCCTGTGTGCAGCATCACCAGCAGCAGTGTCATCTGCGGCGTCGAGGGGTCCAGCCCCAGCAGCTTCTCCGCTACCACCACATGCGCGGAACTGGAAACAGGCAGCAACTCCGCCAGGCCTTGCACGATGGCAAGAAGGATCACATGAAAAATCGACATAGCATCATCCTAAAGCGGTCGCATGTGAAACGTGTAAATCAATCGCCCCGGGGCATCGCCGGGGGAACCCCACCAGGTCCCCATGCTGCCCCGGTCACAGGTATCCAAGCGGCTCCGTATGGTACCGTGCTAGTCGCGATCCGTCCCATACACGGCAATGCCTTGCTGCACTTTGAACGCGATACTGGCAGCCCGCGCCGCATAGTCCGACCCAGGATACTTCGTCTTCAAATCCTGCGCGATGGCCTGGGTCCGCTCCGCCGCAGCCTCCGCCCGTTTGCGATTTTCTTCCACCGTATACATCGTCACCAGCGATCCCTGCCGATACACCGCGTTATACAGCGCCTCCGCTGCACGCGGTCCGTTCGGATACTGCTGGGCATACTTCAGATACAGGCCCGTCTCCATCTCCGGACACTTCGGCAGCCCCTGCCAGTCACCGCACAGCCGGTTATCCAGCATCTCGTACGCCGCCATCGCCGCGTACTTGCTGCCCGGATACATCTTGATCACTTTCCGCATCTCGCCTTCGTAGATGGTAGGTCGCAGCGATGCGTCCTGCTCCCTGGCCGACGGCAGGCTGCTCAGGTCGCGCTTCTCCAGTTGCCAGCGCACATCCGCCGCCCGCCACGCAGCCTCGCCCGCCAGCGGCGAATCAGGGTAGTAGTCGGCTACTCTCGCATACAGCAGATGCGCCTCCGACGCAGCGTACTTCGGAGAGTGCGGCTGCTCAGCCTCCTCTTCCAGCGTGGCCGCTGCGCCAAACAGAATCGCATCCCCATCCGATGTGTTCGGTCCCACGATACCCTTGTCACGAATCCAGCCTGAGGATGGAGTCACGATCTCCTCCTCGGCAAACTCCGGCTTGGCATCTGGATCGGAGTCGTCTTCCACATCGGTATTCGCAAACAC
>DAICZO010000376.1 GCA_027311125.1 Acidobacteriaceae bacterium | reverse complement strand
CACCCAATGAAATTTTTCGATAAGCGTGATTCCGGCGGCAATGAGAATGGCCCGCATGACGAGTGCCCCGATGATGCCCCAAAACAGCACTTTGTGCCGGCATGGAGCGGGCACCTTGAAATAGCTGAAGACGAGCAGGAAGACAAACAGGTTGTCCACGCTCAAGGAAAGCTCCACCACATAGCCAGTGAAGAATTGCAGGGCCTGTTCCCTGCCATGCCAATAATACATGCCGACATTGAATGCCAGGGCCAGACCAATCCACACCCCGCTCCAGATCAACTCCGCCGTCCGCACCGTGGAGTTTCAGCATCGCCTCCTCCGTACCAACGGCACCGCCGCGCCCGCCGACGGCGACACCGCCTCGCCCCACCTCACCGGACAGGCCATCGATCTCGCCAAGCACGGCCTCTCCCTCACCGAAATCGCCTGGATGCGCGGCTATCTGCTGCCGCTCGTGCAGGAAGGCAAAGTCGATGTCGAAGAGGAGTTCCAGCAGTCCTGCTTCCACATCAGCGTGTACAAAAAATATCTACCCGCAGCAGCCACGCCCAAGCGCGACCTCGCGACCAGCCGTCGCGATCCCACCACTGCTCTTGCCACCGCAATTCGCTAAACCGCCTGCTGTTAGCGGCTGGTTGCCAGCCAACTAGCCGCGCACCACCACGCGCGCGCCGCTCTGCCAGCTTGCAAACGCTGCATCCAGCACCCGCATATTGCGCACACTGTCCTCGCCCGACGCCTCAAAACTCCCCTGCCCCCGCAGCGCCAGCGCAAAGCTATCCAGCATGCGCGTATACCCATCGCCGTTCTCGACCGTCACGCGCTCCACCACCTCGCCTGCGCGACGCAGAACCAGCTCCACCGGGCGATCCACCGTCAATCCATTCTCCGCAATCAACACCCCGTCGCTACCCGTAATCTCGATCAACGAGCGGTACGGAGCCCGCGCACTGGCCGTCACATTCGCGTAGATTCCGCCCGTCATCTCCATCTGCAGCGACGCAATCGCCTCCACATCGCCGGACCGCGCATCCCGCCGCGCAAGTGTGCTCACACTGGTTACATTCTCGCCCAGCACAAATCGCAGCGCGTCGATGCAGTGCACTCCCACGTCCGCAATCGGCCCGCCACACGCCAGCGTCGGATCGGTAATCCACTTCCGCGGAGCCGTCTGTGCCGGATACGCATACTCCGCATGTGCCAGTTGCGGCTCACCAATCGAGCCCTCCCGAACCTTCTGCCGCAGCCACTCCAGGCTGTGGTTGTAGCGGAAGTTCTGCCCAACACCAAACAGCAGACCCGCTGCCTTCGCGGCCGCCTGCATCTCCAAAGCCTCATCGGCATTCATCGCCAGCGGCTTCTCACACAATACCGCCTTGCCATGGCGCAGCGCCAGCAGCGTGTCGTCCTTGTGCATCGCATCCGGCGACGTGATGAACACCACATCCACATCCGGCGAAGCGCACAACGCCTCACGCGTCGCAAAGCACTGCGAAATCTTGTACTCGGCACAGTTCTGTGCGGCCACCACCGCATCGCGACGCCACATCCCCGTCAAAACGGAGTGCTCGCACTGGATAAACGCAGGCAACAAACGCCGCACCGCATGGTGTCCAAAGCCCAGAATCGCGTACCGCACCCGCGTCTCACTCATCGCAACCTCATTCATCATGCAGCGTTGTGTACGCGCAGTCCGCGTCGTCTCTGCGTCTAGCGTGCGTCGTTCTTGAAGATCTCTTCCGCGAAGAAGTTCTCCACCTTCGCCTGATCGCGCAGCATCTCGAAATATGCGTTCTTCAGCAATTGCGAACGGCCATCCCGCAGTTGCTGGCGAATCGCCTGCTGCACCCGAGGATCGTTCACATCGCGCTGCCCTGCCGGCTCACGCGAGATCAGCTTGTAGATCGCATATCCCATCGGCTTCTTGCTCTGCGCATCCAGCATCGGCAGTATGTCCGTAATCTGTCCCGCCTTCAGCTTCGTCACAGCCGCAAAGATCGTCGGGTCCGCATGCATCTGCGACTCCGACACAAATCCCATATCGCCGCCATTCGACGCAGTCTCCGGACGCTCCGAAAAATTCATCGCAATCGTCCCAAAGTCTTCGCCGCTATCCAACCGGTTCTTCAAAGCCTGAATCTTCTTCTTCGCTTCCACGTCGCTGGTCGCCTTGCTGCCCTGCAGGTTGCCCGGCTGCGTCGACGGCACACTCGTCACCTGGATCTGCGCCAGGTGATACTGCGTCTCAATCAGGTTGAACTCCGCCTTGTGCTGGTTGAAGTACGTGGTCACGTCCATGTCCGTCACCGTGATCTTCGAGTTGATCTCTTTATTCAGCAGCTTCTCGATCGTCAACGACCGCCGCAGATCGTGCTTCACATCATCCAGCGTGTGGTTGCTCGCCTTCAGCTTCTGGTCGAACTGGTCTTCCGTGTAGGGCGCCTTCATCTCCGCCAGCTTCGCATCCACTTCTTCATTCGTCGCCGTCAGATTCATCTTCGCCGCACGCTGCTGCACAATCTCTTCGTCAATCAGCTCCCGCAGCACATTCAGCCTTAACGAATCCGCCTGGTCCGCCGAGGGATGCTGCTGCTGGGGCGCGTCGCCCAGTTGCGCCGCATACACCTTGTCCAGATCGGCCCGCATAATCGCATGGCCATTCACCGTCGCCACCACATCCGCACTATGCCCGCGGTTGCATCCGGCCATCGGAACCATCGCAGCCATCAGCACCAAAGCCAGCGGAAACGAACCCCGCTGCGTTGCCATCACTCGTGAGCTAACCTTGATCTCGTTCAATAAATCGGGCACGGCTTCGGTCTCCTGCGTTCTCAATCTAGTTTCCGGGCTTGTCAGCCGGTGAATTTGCAGATGTCTTCGTCGGCGCTACCGGTGCCGGTGCCGCCGCTGGTGGAGTCTGGCCCTCGGCCGTCAGCGCGCCATCAATCATCCGATAGACATACTCCATCGGAACCGCGCCATCCAGCTTCTCGCCATTGATGAACAGTGCCGGCGTCGAATCCACGCCCAGCGCCTCACCCAGCTTGATCGAACTCTTCACCGCCGTCGCATCCTGCTTGGTCACGCAGGCATTCAGCGTCGCTTCATCCACCTTCTGCCGCTTGCCCTCATCGCGCGTCAGCGTATCCAAAGCCTCATTGGCCTTCGCCAGGCTCTTGTCGTCTCCGCCTAGCTCGCCTGCGTGCGCATGGATGTAGTCCACCAGATTCCAGTAGCCCGTCGTGCTCTGCGCGCCCAGGCAACTCGAATCGATCGCCGCCCGCATCGCCCACGGATGCTGGTCCAGCGGAAAGTCCTTATACACAACCCGCACCTGACCCTTGTACCGCTCCAGCACCGCAGGAAACATCTGCGCATGCATCTTCGCGCAGAACGGGCACTCCAGATCATCAAACACTACAATCTGCACCGGCGCGTTCTCCGCTCCACCACGCGCGGGCCGTCCCGCCCCCGACACCAGATCCTTCGGGTTCTGGCTGATATCAAACTTGCTGAACTGCGCCAGCGTCTTGCCATCGCTCGATAGCAAAAACGTCACCGGCTTGCTCGACTTGCCGCCATTCGTAAAGCTCACCGCAATCGCATCGAACCCCGCAACATCGCTCTTCGTCCGCGGCCCAATCTCAATCTGGTAATCCGGCGGCACACTCGACCGCGAGCGAATCAGCACCTCCACCCGACGCATCAGGTCGGGAGAAAGCGTGCTGCTGCCAGCTACGGGGGTCTGAGCATGGCAGCCAACGGCAGCCAGCATCAAGGCAAAAAAGAGGTTCCGGTATGGCTTGAAGACGTTCAACACAATGTCCGATTATCTCACGCAGACCAGCCCCGCCCCGCTCACGTCATCCCGCCGCCACCTCTAAAACAACCGCTCCGCCCGCCGTAGATTCCCCGCTGTCGCAATGTTCGCCAACGTAAAGTTGAACCGGTATACGTTCTCATTACGCGCCGCGCCCAGCTCATACTTCCGGTACTCCACGCTTAACCCACAGCAGTTCCAGTTGTACGACGTCTGCAACGCCCCATACTGCACCGTCCCCAGGTTCAGGTCCAGCCCCGCATTCGCCGCCACTCCCAGCCCGCTCTTGGTCGGCGACCCATACCCCAGCAGTATCCGCAACTGGCTGAAATCCGAGTTCACGGTAGGAATCCCCTGCGTATACGCACGTCCCGGCGCATTCAACCGCGCAAAGCTCAGCCCCGCAAACGTATTGCCCTCATGCACATCCACCAGCAGGTTATTCGACGTAAACTTCTTCGCGCCCGTATCCAGATCAAAATCCCACTCCACCCCAACCTTCTCCGTAGGATGCACCTGCAGCCGTGAGATCAGCGGCGAGATCGCCCGCGGCTCCGTCAAAAACGCCACCCCCGACAGGTTCAATGTCGTCTCCAACACATTCCGATGACCATTCACAATCGCGCCGCCAAAGTTCTGGTCGATGAAATACTTCTGCGCCACCTGCCAGTTGATCCACTCCTTCGCGCCGCAGTGCTTCTGCTCCGGCAGGTCGCCATCGTCCTTCACCCGGTCCGCCTCGCTCGCCTCCGCCGCCTGGCATGGCTTGTCCTTGCCCGGCTTCAGAAACAGGCGCTGCGTCACCCCATACTCCACCTCATCCGTATTACTCACCACATCCACATCGTCGAACCGCAGCACCTGCCGGAAGTTCCCGATCCCACTCACGTACCGGTACGTCACCTCCGGCTCGATCGTATGCTTCACTGTGTGCCCGGTCAGCCGCTGCACCAGCCCGGTATCAAACGTCCGCTCCAGCACTGGCAAACGAACATCCACACTCGCCTCCAGGTCCGCGCGCGTCAACCCGTTCGTGCTCTCCACCGGTGGCTGCCCCTCACCCACATGCTGCAGACTCCGGCTGTACGTCGTCCCCCGCACTCCCACCGACGGCCGCACGCTCCACCCACCCGCCGTCAGCGGATACGCCACCTCCGGATGCACATCCACCAGCAGGTTATTCGACGTAAACTTCTTCGCGCCCGTATCCAGATCAAAATCCCACTCCACCACAACCTTCTCCGTAGGATGCACCTGCAGCCGCGAGATCAGCGGCGAGATAGCCCGCGGCTCCGTCAAAAACGCCACCCCCGACAGGTTCAATGTCGTCTCCAAC
>DAICZO010000365.1 GCA_027311125.1 Acidobacteriaceae bacterium | reverse complement strand
CTCTAACCCTCACCGCCACACACACACCAAAAACGCTACCCTCGACCCAGCTTCAATGGGTCGAGGGTAGCGTTCTTTTTTTGCCACAAATCGAACCCCCATCCACTCCATCTCCAACCCGGAACACTCCACCTAAACGGCTGCACTCACACGCCCTCTGGTGGAATGATCACCACCACGCACCCATCTCCACCAAGATGACGCAAGTCACGGCCAACCATGCCCAGTAATTTTCTCTCTCTTTGGGCAAACTTTTTCACATATAGACCATCCCTGCCAGTTTTCCTCCCTCAGAGGCCCCACCCTGAGCCAAACCCTTAGATCAAATCACACATCCTAAAAGGCTAATTACGGAAATCGCAAAAGTTGCAAAAAATTGCACAACATTCCTCCGTTTGGCGGACAGAGTGCAATAACTCAAGCAACACGCAGCCTGGCTGCTGACGTACCTACTGAACCACCTTGGAGAACTTACTATGAAAACTAAACTTGCTATCGTCCTGTCCTTGGCTTCCTTCTGCGCAGCCCCTGCCTTTTGCGACACCATCAGCTTCACCGGCTCCAACACCAACCTCGGTCACTCCTACACCTACGGCTCAGCTCCGGAAACCGTCACCGCCTATGCCTTCAACAACGATGGCTCCAGCGCCTCGCTCTTCGGAAAACACGGCGGCGGCTCCGAAAACGGAGTCGGAATCACCGGTACGTCCGATAACGAGATCATGAAGACCGACTTCATCCAGTTGGATATCTCCAACATCAACAATCCCTTCTCCCTTCAGATCGGCAGCACCCAACTCACCGAAGGCTTCAAGGTCTGCTTCTCGAGCAGCCTCGGTAGCCTCGGCACCGCCTGCACCGACTACTCGAACCCCGGTGCGGATCCCTTCACCACCGCTTACATCACCAAGCCCTCCGGCGATAACTTCGTCTCCATTCAGGCCGACGGCGGCGTCAACGGACAGGGCAACGTTCTGCTCGACGGCCTCAACACCAACATGGCAGCTACCCCCGAGCCCGGCTCGTTGGTCCTCCTCGGCACCGGAATTCTCGGAGCCGCAGGCGCCATCCGCAGAAAGCTCTCCGTCTAACCCACACCGCCACACACACCAAAACGCTACCCTCAACCCAGTTCCAACGGGTCAAGGGTAGCGTTCTTTTTGTGCCGTCAATTCCGTATCAACTACGTGCGCGCCCGCTTCAAAACGTCAGCTTGGGCAGCGGCACGCCCTTGTTCTGCTGCTGCTGCGCCATCTGCTGCTGGCGCGTCGGCGGCGGAGCCTGCTCCGGCAGCCGGGTCGCCTTCTCCACCAGGATCGACCAGTCTTCCGGCACCGGTAGCTCCTGGTCCAGTGACGGAGTGCTCTCGCTCGGCGTCACCCGCACCGCCACCGTCAACTCACTTGCTGCCCGGCCACGAAAGATCCCATGCGTCGGCGGAACATCCGCATAATCCCGCCCGATCGCTGTCCGAATATGCCGATCGCTCGCCACCAGCCAGTTCGTCGGATCAAGCCCCACCCACCCCAGATGTGGCACCAGCACCTCCACCCAGGCATGGGTTGCCGAGTTCGTTGAGCGGTCCGTATCGCTCGAGCTGTGGTAAAGATACCCACTCACATAGCGGCAAGGCATCCGCAGCTTCGACCGCACCAGCGCAATCATAATGTGGGCAAAGTCCTGGCACACTCCCGCCCGCGTCCCCAGCGCCAGCCCTATCGGCGAGTCTGCCTTGGTCGACTTCGGCACATAGTCAAAGTACTCGTACATCGCCTGGTTCAACTGGTGCAGCACCATCAGCGGATCGTCTCTGCGGCGCAGGTCAAACTTCGTCGCCAGCTCTTCCAGCGCTGCTGTCGGCGCGGTAAACTCGCTCGGCAGCAGCATCTCCCAGTAGTCGCCCTGCTCCACCATCGCATCCAGCTCCTGCCACGCATCAGCAGACAGAAACGCCGGGACCAGCGGTGCTGGCTGTACCTCCACCAGCGACTCCGCCACAATCACCAACTGCCCATGCTGCCCCGGAATATCAAAGTGGTGCACATGGTTCGCCAGGTGGTCGCGATAGCTGAACACACGGCACCGCGGGCTCACCGACAGATGGAACGTCAGGCAACGCTGGTTCTGGTCGCTCCGCGGATGCATCCGCGTCTCCATCATGCTCTCGCTTACGGAGTTGCTGTACAGGAACTTCGTCAAATGCCGAATCGAATAGTACATCGCACCTCCCGCCAATCTTGTTGTGTCCTGCTCGCCCAACACCGTCTCTAGCCCGCCAACGCCGCTTGTATCGAATAATCCACATACAGCTCGTAGATCATCTCGTGAATCATCCGGCACTGCAGTTGAATCCCGCGCAGATACGCCACCAAATCCTGGCTCAGAATCTCTTCCACGCTGCTATAGCTCAGCGACGCCTGCAGCCGTCCCGTCAACCGCCGCAACGGCTCCGCACGGCTCCTGCCCCGGTCACCCGCAATCGCCTCCAGCGCTCGCTGCAAGCTGTCGATCGAGAACCGCAGCGAGTGCGGAAACTCTTCATCCAGCAACAGAAACTCCAATATCCACTCCGGCGTCAGGTCGGCCGTATACACCTTGCAGTACGCCTCAAATGCCGTCGCCGAACGCAGCAATCCCATCCAGTCCAGATACTCATTCGCCTCTGGCAGCGTCTCCGTCTCAGCATTCCCCCACAGGTCCTGGTGGTATGCCTCCAGCAGCATCGCCGTCGCCGACGCCCGCTCAATAAACCGTCCCACCTGGATAAACTGCCAGCCCTCGCCATGCCGCATAGTCGAGTCGCTCACCCCTTGAAACTGGTGCACCGCCTCCATCACCTGCTGCAGAAACTCCCCCGGATGCTCCGCGCCTGCCATCTGCGCCTGCGCCTGCCGACGGCTCTGCAACTCCGGACGCGTCACCTGCAGATACAGGCTGTTCAGACGATGCCACTGCTCCGTCGAAATCTGCTCGCGCACATGTCGCGAGTTCTCTCGCGCCGAGATAATGCACGACAGGATCGAGCCTTTGTTCCCCGTGTCGAACGTCAGCGCCTGGGTCAACCCATACGGATCGCCCTTCCACTCCACGTTCTTCGGGCTGCCCAGCGCCTGCAGCACCCGCAGCCATCGCCGGTCCGCGCTGGTCGCATTCTCGTCCAGCATCAGGTTCAAATTCACATCCAGCAGCCGCGTCGTATGCTCCGCACGCTCCAGATACCGGCTCATCCAAT
>DAICZO010000353.1 GCA_027311125.1 Acidobacteriaceae bacterium | reverse complement strand
ATCCACGCCCCCCGCGTGGGGGGCGACGGCACAGATCTTAAATAGCTCCATGCGCTATAGATAGCTTGCCATAAATGCGGTCCTGTCGCTTTTTTGATCGGGGTACGTTCATCATGAAGCAGTTCCAAACACATCCCCTTGCCGCAAAGGTACTTAGTTGTTTTGCGGATGATGCGGGAAATCTGTGTTCGCTTGGGGTCCGCGCAAATGGTCGGCTTGTGTCACTAAAGAATGAGTGGAGCTTCTGGGTCGTAAGAAAGCTTTGCACCAACATGCTCGACACGTCGCCGCCACTCCGTCCCAAGAAAGTAGAAGCGGAGGCTGTCCTGCGTGGGGTCTGCCTCCGACAAAAGACTGGCCCGAAGTACCACCCATTGCGCGTTGTCCACGACACACTCGAAGACCGAGTTCTGCACCCGTTGCCCATGATCTTCGCACAATCTGGCCACACGCCGCAGTCTGCGGCGACCGGCATCGTCACGGGTGCTCACGTCGTAGCTGACAAGAACCATCATGGCAGTTCCCTTCTCAGAGCGGTCAACGCTTCTACCTCCAGAAGAATGCGGGATAGGCGTCGAGGCCACCGCGCACATGACGCGCCAACAGCAACGCTTGCACATAAGGCACAAGCCCGAGCGGAATCCGCTCCTTCAGATAGGGGTGTTCAATTTCGTCCTGCTTTCGCAGTTGCCATGCGGTGACTACCTGTTTGCGCGTGTCATCGTCCATCTGGATGCCACCACCGTCCTGCTCGGTAAAGCCAGATCCCTGTACCTGACGGCGATTGATGAGCGTGAGCACTAATCGGTCGGCGAGCACGGCGCGAAGCTCCTCCATCATGTCGAGCGCAAGACTGGGTCGTCCGGGCCGGTCGGTGTGGAGGAAACCGACCGCCGGGTCGAGTCCCACGCTCTCCAGTGCCGATTCGATGTCGTGGCGTAAGAGCGCGTAGACGAACGATAGAAGTGCGTTCACGCGGTCCAGAGGGGGCCGTCGGGAACGGCCTCCGAAGTGAAACACTTCGCGATCACCACCGATCATCTGATCGAAGACGGAGAAGTAAGCCTGCCCGGCCATGCCTTCGTGTCCTCTCGCTTCGTCAATCGATGCTGCCCGCGCTGCCTCCAGCCCTGCCCAGGACAAGCTGTTCGCAGCAGCACGTAGTTCGTTTTCGCGAACCGCATCGACGATCTCACGCGCAGCGCGCAGCAGTACCACGCGACTGTTTGCGATATTGGCTGCAATGATGGTGCGTACAACGGGAAGAGCACTGCTCCCGTCATCGGCGATGCGGTATTGCTGCCTCCGCAATAGGACATTGCCGGAGACTGGCCCATTCACGCGGGCGATAAACCTTCCCTGCTCGGAGAGAAATGAGATGCCCACGCCGCGCTCGCAACACAGCCCCAGCACCGGCGGGCTGCACGAGACCCGGCCCCAGCACACCAGCCCTTCCAGCGTATGCACAGGCACTCGCAGCTTCAACTCATCGCCAACTTTGACTGCGACCGTCTCGCCGTCGCGGTGCAGGTATGCACCTTGGGTCATCACATGCAGCGTGTTAAGCAGCTTTCGCATGAGGTGTGTTAAGCCTCCTGCCGGAGAGAACGGAGTTGCTGTGCGACCCAGCGCGCGGCATCATCCTCATGTGAGGTCGCCTCCGGTAGGCACACATCCACCAGCGAGCAGTTGCGACAGTAGGGCCCTGGCGTGGCCGGGGGTGTCACACGGCTTCGATAGAGGTGGTGCATGGTGGCGGCGAGACGCTCGGTCCGCGAGCGCAGCTCCGGTGTGAATTCGACCTCCAACCGCCGTCTTGGGTTGCCATAGAAGATAGCGCCGCGTTCGATTGCCGCTTGCAGCATCTCTTCAAGGCAGAGCGCCTGCGCGCAGAGTTGAACGGTGTCACAGTCGTTGGGCTTGCTCTTGCCGCGCTTGTACTCCACCGGATATGGTTCGGGCTTGAACTCTACGATATCGGCCCGTCCGGTCAGGTGCAGCCTCTCAGACCGCAGCCACATACCGCGCACTGTGCGAACGCTGGCACGCCGACTCTCACCAGGCGAATCGGCGCGCTCATGCAGCAGCCGTCCTTCGGCGGTCCTGACGTTCTCCACCCACACCTGCTCCAGATGAATCAACGCCCACTGACGCGGACAGAAGGCCAAGTGCTGTAAACCGCTGATCGGCAGCGTGTCATCGTCGGCTTCTGAGGTGGAGGTGGAGGTGGAGGCGGCCAAGCGGTACTCCTGTCGCGATCACGTTATAGAGGCAGAACCCACTCTTCCTTCGTTACTCCTTCGGGAAGTTCACCGCGACACTCGATGGCATAGTCTGCGCGAGAGCGCGGAGGACGACCTTGCTCCTTCACCTCGGGCAGTAACTTCGTCGTGACCTGTGAAAACAACTGGTCTGCGCGAGCATTGCCGCATGGATCTTTGTGGCGAAAAGCGATGCAGCGTACCGGGGCCATCAGGCCACGGGCGGCGGAGCGGTCGGTCTCGAACATCTGGTTGAGAGCCGTCTTCAGCAGCGCGAGGTCATCTTCAGTAAATCCAGTCTTCTCTGCCAGCTTGGCATTGATAAATCCGTGACAGCGGTAGAGACCATAGGGAACGTTGAACTTGCGACCAATGGTGCGCTCCTTGTCCACGTCTTTCTCATTGGTGACGGCGCAGCGTGTAATGGCGAACTCAGCTGAGACGACCGGGTCGATGCTGCGCGAAAAAGTTAGCTGTAGTGGACCGCGCACTTGGCCACAGTTGACGTCGGTCGTCATCACAGCACCAAAGGTGCGGATGTCGAAAAAATTCTTACACATCCAGTCGGTCAGTTCTTTGGCCTTCTGCTCGTCCTTGGGCAGTTTTTTCGACTCGGGCTTCAGTCCCTTGTCTAGGTATGCCTCATTATGGAGTGAATTGAGGACGGCCTTCTCACGGATGTAGATGCGTTGCCCCGGAACCCCTCCATGGGTCTCGGAGACAAAGTTCCTGATTTTTCGCTTCAGGCAAACATCGGTGACGAGGCCCTGGTTGGTCTCCGGATCAATGCGCGGCAGGTTGCCCGCATCCGGGTCGCCGTTAGGGTTGCCATCTGTGACGTCGAAGAAGTACACAAAGTCGTAGCGGTTCTGGATGGGTGTGCTCATTGGATGACTCCTTCTTCCTTGTCTTTCTTGCTGGTGTAGATGTCCTTGGTCTGATGGAAGTAACCGAGGACGAATTTGCCCTGATCTTCGAGTGAAAGCAGGCGCGGAAAGACTTGCAGCTTGTTGAGGATTTCTCCAAGCTGCTTCTCCCGATAAATCCTGTGGCCAGTATCGAGTTTGGCCAGGTGGTGTTGGCTCAACCGAAACAGGCGAGGAAAGACAAGTCCGGGAGTGACGCTAGCCGAGGAGAAGTAGCTATCTTTGATCGTCCTGTTTAGCCCTCCTTTGTCATCTCTGTCCTGTTCCTTCTTGGAGCGTTCCTCGTTAACCACATCCTTATTCTTTCTGACACTGTCTATCTGGATTCTTTCCAGCAAAGAAAAGGCACGACCACAGCAGTAAGCCGGGTCGGTACTGTTTGGGTCGAGCATGGTGAACACCTCCAACGGATTGCCGCGCAAGCGGGAGTTACGGATTAGGCAGGCCTTGATGGCGGCGACACGCGCATACGCAACTTCGCCGTCGCTGTGGATACGGCGGAGCATGGTGGCTAGCAGAGACTGCGGATACGCCGCGCCGGTCAGGACTGAGCGGGCCAGGTCGCCAGCAAGTTTTGGCGAGACTTTGTCGTCCTTGAAGAATTTCTCCGTCTTCTTGTCCCAGCGTTTTGTGGCATTGCATATGCGCCACAAAGTTAGAATTTCATCGTTCCGACTACCGACCAGCGCAACGTCTCGCAGATGCTGACCCAGCCTTCGCTGCAACTCAGTGGCATCGGCTTCGACCCAAAAGCGAATGGAGATGCGTGAAGCATTAGGGGACAGACCCAGCAAAAAGAACTTCGTTGGCTGATCGTCGCTTGCTTTGAGGACTTCCTGCCCTGTGCCGTCTCGCAATTGTGTGAGCAATAGCTTCGCTTGGCGCAGTCGCTCTTTGTCTTCTTCGACTAGCGCGTCTTCTCGTGGCAGCGAGTCTGCGAATAGCGTGCTGAGACAGTTTTCCAGCGGACTTGCGTGATCAGCCCAAAAGGCGACCGTGCTGTCGGCCAAGGTGATGCTTCTCTCGTCATCCTCGAGTAAATAGTTCAGTGTGGTTGCGTATCGAAACGCCACACCGATCTCGGCCGGTGAGTTATAACTTTGGTCCTTGTCGTAAGAGCAATATGCGGAATCATCAAGGGCAACGACTTTATTTCCAAATGGTTTACCACCTCTGAGCCCCATGATGGCGGGTTCGTGGATCCGAGCAAGATTACCTTGAGTACCCGTAATGAGACACTGCCCCTTCCCCGTTTCTTTATCTTCCTCGGGCGGTGCAAAGACTTCATGCAGGAATATCTGAGTTCCGGCAATTCGAAAGACGCCGTTATTTGTTGCGATCTCGGAGAGTATCGCTTCGTGCTTGAACGCCTCTTCACGACTCCAAGATTTCAGGAACAAGCAGACAGCATCAAAATATGGATGTGACATTGAGGACTGTAAAGCCAGATGTTTATCGCGAAATGATTCGAACTGTTTGCTCGTAGTTGCTGGCTTTTGATCGTTAGCTTTGTACCCGAGGATGTAACCGGCGTTGTCCCACAAGAAGCAGGGGTTTTGTCCTGATCCGGAAGATTTGGTGAATCCAGGAACAGTCATCCTTCGCGCAATTTGCTTCTTGCCGTCTTGCTCCATCAGCGACTGGAAAGCGTTGAGTTTGCCATCGGCCTCAAGCACTACACAGAAACTAACCTTCTGTCTGGAGAAGCCACTGGGTGGTAGCCGCTTGTCTTCATCGCCGGAGGCGGCGAGGCGGTCGTAGTGTTCTGCAAGCCGTTGCAGGATCATGCGACCACGCCAACTGCCGCACACGCCGTTACGTCGATCACACCATCGTGCATGATGGCATGAAAAAACCTGGCCTGCTTGTCTTTTATGTTGAAGAAGTCGATGTCATGCAGCATCCATCCCAGGTCGCGGTCCCCAGCGAGGCTGGCGTCGACCGTGGGTATTGCGCTTTCGGCTTCCAACAACTCGAAGTCGGCGGCAAACTCGCGGCAACCGAGGTAGGGCCGGGTAAAGCAGCTTCCTTTGCGGGCACGACGGGTGAATTGGTCGAGATGTTTAGCAATGTTGTCTGGACCGCTGAGAATCTCGATGTGTGCCTCGATGATGTAGGCGACATCGCGCAGCATCAAGGTAGCACGCTGCTGCCGGTTGTCACCATCATCAACGTAGAAGGCTAAGTTGCCGACGCCATCCTTCATGGCCTTGAGCGCGCCAGCACCTATCTTGTCTTTGACCTCATTGCGTCGGACGGAGGTAAACTGAATCGGCTTTAGGGCTGTAATTCGGTTGATGTGCCATCGGATCTCTGGTTTCCAGTAGATGGCTTCGAGCACACCACGTGCTGCGGAAGGTGTCATCACGTCATAGCTGACGCGCTCGACCTTCATCTCTGGTCGTGTGAAGCAGGCCCACTCACCCCAACAGTGCAGCTTGATGCCGAACGCCACGGATGTCTCCTAGATACCCCAAAGCGACGCATCCAACGTTGTCGCTTCCGGGTTCAATCCTTTTTCTCTGCTGTACAACGAACGATTGCGAAGAATCCATACGCCTGATTCGTGTTCTTCCACAAATCCACGAACTAGCATCTGCAGCACCGCGTTCTTTCTTACCGAGACCAGATAGGGCTGCAATTGACGTTGCGGAAGAAAGGGAACTTTATTTGTGGCCAGCTTATCCCAGACAGGATTATCCATCTTTGGGTCTTTGCTATAAGGAACCAAGACCGGCAACTGCTCGTCACTGATGATCTTAAACCTGGCTGCCATTTCACGGAACTGGAACAGCAATCGGACACGTTGACGGTCGATATCCATCGTCTTTATTACGCCGTGCTTGTCCCAATCAGACTTCTTTGTCCAGTAGAAAAGCTTGAAGTAGGCTTCGACTGCTAGCGGGTCGAGCGGGTCGGGATATAGAGAGGCCAGTTCCTTAGCGGTGTCAGCAGCGGAGCGCAAGACTCCCACTGGCGGCCTTTCTTCAGCTTCAAACAAATAAGTGAATCCCATCGGCAGCTTTCCTTCACGGTTGCAGCGGCCTGCAGCCTGAGCGATGGAGTCAAAACCGGCTTCAGCACGGAACACCGTTGGAAAATCGAGATCGACGCCTGCCTCAACGAGTTGTGTGCTCACTACACTGCACGGCCTGCCCTCCTGAAGGCGCTTTCGAATTTCCACCAACGCAGCTCGCCGGTGCTCCCCGCACATCCAAGTGCTCAGGTGAAAGCAGTCCCCAGCCTCGGAGCGTTCGACTAACTTGTCATACAGCCGCGAGGCATGTTTTTTCGTGTTCACAATGCACAAAGTGCTCGGTTCCCGCACAAGCAGCTTTGCCAATTCTTCATCTGTCTTCATCCCCAGCTTTTGAACTTCCACACGCCGTAACGCCTGAAACAGCGGCGCAGCGTCGGGAATGATTGGGCGAACATTTTCAAGGCCTAGCGCAAAGTCGCTGCGCTGCTCCAGGGCAGGCTGTGTTGCGGTGCAGAGCACGATAGAACATCCGTAGTTCCGTACCAATTCCTTCAAGGCGGCGAGAGTCGGCTTCAATAACTCAACCGGGATCGTCTGTGCTTCGTCGAATATGATCACACTGCGTGCTAGGTTATGCAGCTTGCGGCATGGAGTTGTTCGGTACGCAAACAGGCTCTCCAGTAACTGCACATTGGTCGTGACGATCAGCGGTGCATCCCAGTTTTCAACGCCGAACTGGTTGGAGCGCGTATCGTGTCTGGGTTGCAGATTCGTGTGATGCTCGACCAATGAAGTTTCAGCCAGCGGCCCGAGCGCCCTACGATAGGCATCGGCGGTCTGTTCGATGATACTGGTATAGGGAATAGCCATCACGACGCGTCGAAGGTTATGACTGTTCCTGAGGGCGTGGTCCAACGCAAAGGCCAGCGATGAAAGGGTCTTGCCGCCTCCCGTGGGAACATTGAGTGAGAAGAACCCCGGCGGTAGATTGGCCGCCTCCCGACAGTGGTTGAGTATGTTTGTTCGCTGACGATTGACCTCGGTGAGCGGTGCCTGTGCTTGCATTTCATGGAGGTTGCGGTCCAACTCGGCCTTGAGTGCATTCAGAGTAGGTCTGCCCGAAGCTGAGCTGAAACCGCTTCGCTCTTCGGCCCGATTGTGGTCGCAGAATTCCTCTGTGCAGGTGCGGTCGGCATCTACCAGGCAGGAAAATAGCATCCGGATGAAGAACGCTAGTTGAAACGGAGCATCTGCACTACCGTTCAGATTGAAAGGCAGTACGAGGTTTGGGAGTTGCATCGCAGGCGGACTGACATGGGCAATGGGATATTTTGTCGCGTCCAACTTGTAACGCAATGTGTTGCGTCCGCCCACGTCGTTAGTAGATGTCTCGTCGGGAAGCCCCGTATGATGGCCCGCGATGCAGAATGCAAGTATCTGCCCGAAGATTCCGCCCGCACTCGTCGCGGCAAATCGTGCTCCAAACGTAGAGTGGTCCACACGTCTCCCAGATGTATCGGTGTGGGAGTCCTCCTCCGCCCCTGCATCAACTGACCTGAGTCCGGCCTCATGGAGGTAGTCCTGAAAGGCGTCGGAGAGTTTACCTAAATCGTGACATCGCCCCAGAATATCTCCCCAGAGTCGTGCCTCAAAGGAACCCGCAAAGTTCGCACACAATTGCGATACTTTATCTAGATGAACGGAGAGAGGCTCCCATGAGGCAGGAGGTAAACCTTCACGGGTGTGCGCGTAAGCGTTCATACGGGACGACTCCCTTCGTTGCGGTCCTGCTCCAATGCCACAATCGCAGCGTTGACCTCTTCCACAGATGGTATTACACCGAAGATCATGCCAGTCAAAGCTTCATAATCTCGCCACAGCACGGAAAGTATTCCGTCGTGCGAGGTCAGAGCGAAGCTGCCTGGAACTGCCGAGGCGAGGTAAAGATCGGGACGATTGAAGGACATGCGCTCTGGCTTAGCATACCCGTTGATGAAGATGCGATTGTACCGATATCACCGCTGCCATTCGCATTGACTGTGACGCTCTAATGAACGTTCACGACAGAACCGCCGTTGCTGGTGCATTCCTTGTTGTTGTCGGCGTCTTCGTAATCGTTCCCGCCCTGATCGCTGGAGCCATAGTCGCAGAGGACAAGCCCGGTCGGGTCGACATAGCGGAGCGGGTTATTGACGACATACGAATACAAGTTGAGGGTCTGCGGATTGCTAAAGTCTGCGTAATCGATGCCGCTCGGGTCAGGGCTTGAGAACCGGCCCATGTTGCTGCTCATATACCTGGCCCCGAAGTAGTCCAGCCCTGATTCTGTGTCTCTTTCTTTGCCGCTGAAGTGCTGCTCTGTGGGGTCGGTGGCAGTCCCGGTGCAGGCTAGTTGATCTCCGAAGGGGAGGCTGGCGCAACTGAGTTGGGGTTGTCCGTTGTAGGCGAGGGTCATTCTGCGGGTGCGGAGCCAGTCGTTGAGGTGGAGGTGGACTCCCTGGGTGTCGTTGGCATAGGTGGCGATCAGTTGGCCGGCGGCGTAGACGTTGGTGTGGACCCAGGCGCCCTGGCCGTCGACCTCGGTGATCTGCTCGCCGTTGGGACCAAGAACGTAGCCCGCGGTTTCGCGGAAGCCGTTGCTGTCGAGGTCGCAGCTCCAGGCGCCGAGGCTGCCTTTGGCCACCCGTTCGCCCTCCGCGTTGTATGGTAGCCGGTCATGCCGCCAGGTCAGTAGGTTGCACAGATGCGTCCCTCCGCATTGTACAGATACTGGTATACCCCATCCTGAGAGGGATTGCCGGACGCATCGTAGGTATTTGCAGGATTCGCCGCCAACTTAGGAGTGCCAGTAAGCTGAGTTCGCGTTGTATTGAGCCCAACTGTTGGACAGTAAGGTTCCTGTGGGTGGGCAGCTAGGCGTTTTCTACCTGTGGCTGGAACGGGTTTCAGAAATTGTGACCAATGCCTCGGATTCAGAGACGAGGTTAGGTTGTTATCCCGTTAACTATTGAGTAAGTGCTTGGGGTTACGTTGATATATAGACTTTCGTACCGTTGACGCTCAAGCTGTGTGTCCGTAGCTTCGTGCGAGTTATCCAGACTGCGAAAGCACTTTGTCAAAGATTCAATACACGCCGCCATCGTTACTTTTTCTCGCTTGGACTTGGTACAGCAAAACAAAGAGCAGCTATTAGTAAGAGGATTTCAACGGATTGATGGAGATACCGCCATGTTCACCAACAGTACTCATTTGAATGCGTTCGTCCTTGCAGTGGTTGTTTTGTCGAATATCGCAGCAGCGCAAGGTTCATACGCGAGCAGCCCGCAAGCAGTTAGTGTTGTAGAACGATCCATGCTCGCCCTAACGGGTGGTAATCCTGTCAAGGACGTTACGCTCGCTGGTAGTGTGATCTGGAATGGGAGTGATACTGGTTCGGCAAGCCTGAAAGCTCGTGCCCAGGGAGCAAGCCGTATTGATCTAGTCCTGCCGAGCGGAATGCGAACTGAGATCAGAGATGCGTCCACAGGTGTGCCTCTTGGGTGGTGGATTACTCCGAAGAATGTATCGGGCGAGGTGTCCTCGCATAATTGCCTCACCGATCCTGTGTGGTTCTTTCCTGCACTAAGCTTTTTAGCTGGAAGTGCGAACGTAGCATTCTCTTATGTCGGACAGGAAGATCGTAACGGGGTTATGGTTGACCATCTCCAGTCCACGATTGTTCCACCGGAGCAACTCTCGGACGCCAGTCAATCGGACCTGAGCAAGGTTGACTACTATCTCGACTCAGGCACGTTCTTGCCGGTTGCATTCACCTTCAATGTTCATCCTGACGACGACCAGAATACAAATCTGCGGGTAGAGGTCGACTTCTCCAATTATCAGACTATTGCTGGCGTAGCTGTCCCGATGCACATCCAACGGCGTCAACAAGGCGCGCTGATCGTCGATATCGTCTTAACCACTGCAACCTTTAATAC
>DAICZO010000092.1 GCA_027311125.1 Acidobacteriaceae bacterium | reverse complement strand
GTTTTGGTTTGGGTTGGTGGTTGAAGTGGCTAGTCGTCGGAGCCGGGGGTGAGGAGGTCGGCGAGGGTGGGCTTGTGCTTGGGGTTG
The DNA here is from genome assembly GCA_027311125.1 of Acidobacteriaceae bacterium. Classification (GTDB taxonomy): domain Bacteria; phylum Acidobacteriota; class Terriglobia; order Terriglobales; family Acidobacteriaceae; genus Edaphobacter. The sequence continues at coordinate 2,137 of DAICZO010000092.1, read as the reverse complement.
GCGGCGGCTTTCTGCCTGGGATCGGGGAGGACTCGCTCCGGAGGTGGAGAGCCGATGCGAGCGCGGGCGTTAGCTTTGACGGCTTTGACGATGGAAAAGCGGTTCTTGCGGGACTTGCCGCCGGACTTGCTGCTGGAGCTGGACATGGTGGTGCCTTTCTGAGTGCGGGCCGGGCTGTGGAGGCTGCGGCGCACCCCGTGATTATGCAATACTCGTGATCGCAAGCGCATTACCGCCACGATGCGGACCGCCGTAGAGGCCGCCCGTGCGGTAGGACGAGGTGGCAGATGGAAGAGCGAGATTTTTTCGATGAGCGTCCGGAGCAGCGAACGCATGTGATGACTTGTCCGCACTGCGGGCAGCAGGGTGATTATGAGCTGAGCTGGCTGGTTCGGCGGAAGAAGGCGCAGTTGCCGCGAGGCGCGGATGATCGCGACCGGGCACGTTTCGCGAAGGCCCAGAGCTACATGGTGCGGCGGGACGACATGGTGGGCTGCAAGAATATCCGTTGCCGGAAACGTTTTGATGTGGCTGGAATCCAGTCGGTGGCGTTTATTTAGGGATTTGTTTGGATGAGATGGAGAATTGTGGGCTGTGGGAGCGGTCTGCGCTTTACGAATGAATGATGGTTCAGTTATGCTGGCGGCGTCGTACACGAAGAGGTTTTCGTGCTGCGGCTTGTGGCGGAGGCAGGCTGTGATTTAATGGGAGAGTCGAAGTTGCCCGATAGGGTGACAGAGCCTTATCCCCAACCGCACCAAGACGCAGGAGACGAGTAAACGCAATGGCTAACACACTGCTTCCCCCCGACGAACGGAACCTCACTCCCGAGCAGGTAGAACTGCTGGACAAGCGGCGTCGTCGCGGCCAGCTTTTTCTGGTGATCTGCTTTCAATGCATCATTGTGTCTACGTTGTTGACACTGTGGTCGGGACAGGACCTGACGTACTCGCCGGGCTGGGTACACCCGATGTTCTATTGGAACGCACTGACGGGTACGCTGGCGCTGGTGTTTGGTATTGCGGGCGTTCGTCTGCGTCGCGGGAGCAACGAGTTTCTCAGCTACTAGTCGTTCGCTGCGTGAGACCATCGGAGCCGCCTGCGTAGTGCCAGTTTGGAGATGCGGGAGACGCGCAGTTGATGCGTTGCCCGCGGATGGGTTCGGATGGTCGATGTGATGCTGGTCGCGGTGTCGGGTGCCCTGGGTACGGGTGCGAACTCTTCTACAAGCTTGTTGATGATGGCTACGCTGGCTGAGCCGGTGCATTTCTCGTGGATAGAGATGGCCATGCTGGTGGTGTGCGTGGTGGCGTCGGGCGGGATGTTTTTCTGGCGTTTCGGGCCGATTCTGCGGAATATTCTGGATTCCAAAAAAGATATGGATTTCTCGCTGCGTCCGGTGGGACGGCGGGTGTGGGAGTTCGTCTGGGAGGTGCTGTGCCAGGCGAAGGTGATCAAAGAGCGGCCGCTGCCAGGGTTGGCGCATGCGTTCGTGTTCTGGGGGTTTCTGGCGTTTGCGCTAGTGAGCCTGAACCACTTTGCGACGGGGCTGCGGTTGGGTTTTCTTTCGCCGGACGGGTATGTGGGCAGGTTTTATTTTGTGTTCGCCGGGGTGTGGGCGCTGCTGGTGGCGGTGTCGATTGCGGGACTGTTTGTGCGGCGTTTTTTTGTGCGGCCAGTGTGGCTGGGCAAGAAGGTGTCGTATGAGTCGGGATTTATTGCGTTCCTGATTTTTGCGCTGATGGTGACGTACCTGGCGGCGTTCTTTGTGAGCGACGATGGGGTGGCAGTGAAGATGTTGTGGTGGACGCATACGCTGGCGTTGCTGGTGTTTTTGCCACTGATTCCGCATACGAAGCATCTGCACCTGGTGCTGAGTCCGCTGACGGTTTTTCTGAAGCGAGATGGCTTTGCGAAGATTCCGCCGCTGCATGGGGATGAAGATTTCGGATTGGCGGCGGGCAAGGATATTACGCAACTGATTTCGTTACAAGCTTACAGTTGCGTAGAGTGTGGGCGATGCACGGAGCACTGCCCTGCCTCGACGACGGGCAAGGTGCTGAACCCGAAGGAGATTATTCTGGGGATGCGCGGGTATCTGAATGAGCTGGGGCCGACGAGTGAGGTGGGTCTGCTG
>DAICZO010000339.1 GCA_027311125.1 Acidobacteriaceae bacterium | reverse complement strand
AACTCGCTCTTGTTGTCGAACGGCAGCATCTTCACCTTCACCAGCTTCAGCGGCACCAGCACCACTGCTGCCAGCAGCAGCAGCACCATGCCCACCAAGAAGAAGAATCTGGTCCGTCCGTCATGGATCAGCGGCCGCATAATCCTGCGATAGAACTTCGTACTCCAGTCCTCGGTCTCATGGTGCGAGGCGCTCTCTTCCTCGCGTACCTTCCGCAACAATCGCAGCGAAGCCCACGGCGAAACCACAAACGCCACCAGCAGCGAGATCAACATCGCCGAAGACGCGCCGACCGGAATCGGACGCATATACGGCCCCATCAAGCCGCTCACCGATGCCATCGGCAAAATCGCCGCAATCACCGCAAACGTCGCCAGAATCGTTGGATTCCCAACCTCGGCCACCGCTTCGATTGCAATCTCGCTCAATGGTCGTCCAGCACTCTCCGGCAGCCGGAAGTGGCGAACGATATTCTCCACCACCACAATCGCATCATCCACCAGAATGCCAATGCTGAAGATCAGCGCAAACAGTGTCACCCGATTCAGTGTGTACCCGTACAGGTAGAAAATCCCCAACGTCAGCGCCAGCGTCACCGGTATCGCCAGCAACACCACCCCCGACTCACGCCACCCCAGAAACAACGCAATCAACAGCGTCACCGACAACGTCGCAATCGCCAGATGCTTCAGCAACTCATCCGACTTTGCCTTGGCTGTCTCGCCATAGTTGCGCGTCGTCGTTATCTGTAGATCCTGCGGCAACGTCGTCCCACGCATCGACGCCACCCGCGCCAGCACAGAGTTCGCAATGTCCGTCGCGTTCGTACCCTTGCGCTTAGCGACCGTGATCGTTACACCGGGATACTCCGTACCCACAGCATCCTTGCTCGCGACTTCCTTCCCCACTACCCCCGCACCGCGGCCCGTTCCATACACCACATAGTCCGTAGGCTCCGCGGGCCCATCGACGATCTTCTCGGCCACATCCCGCAGATACACCGGGATTCCATGGCTGGGCCCCACCACGACCTCTTCCAGGTCTTCTCGCCGCGTAAAGAAGCTCCCCACATCCACGCGAATCTGTTGATTCTCACCTGCAAACTGTCCCGCCTGCACCCGCGCGTTCGCCGACTGCAGCTTACCAACCACACCCTCAGGCGACATCCCAAACGACGCCAGCCGCGCCGAAGACAACGACACCAGCATCGTCCGTGGCTGACCGCCCAGAATCCGCGTCTCCGACACATCGTCAATCTGCTTGATCGTATGTTCCAACTCACCCGCTATCAGCCGCAGATGATACGAGTCATAATTCTTCCCACACAGCGTCAGCGAAAGTATCGGCACATCGTCGATCGACCGCGCCTTGATCAGCGGCATCGACACTCCCGGAGGCATCTGGTTCAGCCCCGAGTACAGCTTGCTGTACACCTTGATCAGCGCATCTTCCTGGCTGCTTCCCACCAGAAATCGCACAATAATCAAGCTCGATCCAGTGCTCGAAGTCGAGTACACATACTCCACACCCGGCACATCCCGCAGCAGCTCCTCCAGCGGAATCGTCACCCGCTGCTCCACCTCCGCAGGCGAAGCGCCCGGCATCGCCGTCATCACATCCAGCATCGGAACGATAATCTGCGGCTCTTCTTCACGAGGTATCCGCATCACCGCAAACACACCCAGCGCCAGCGCCGTCACAATCGCCAGCGGCGTCAGCTTCGAGTCGATGAACGCCTTCGCTATTTTTCCGGCAATCCCCAGCGGATGCTTCATCGCTGCACCTCAATGCGCTTGCCATCTAGATCCTCACTACCTGGACTCGTCACCACCACTTCGCCCGTTGTAAGTCCAGACAGCACCTCTACCCGGTCCCCCTGTGCCACGCCCAACGTAATGTAACGCAGCCCCGCCAGTTGGTTCTGCCCCACCACGTACACCTCTTGAAGCGATCCCCTCCGCACTACCGCTGACGCCGGAATGGTCAGCGCAACGCGCGGCCCACGCGTCAACTCCGCACGTCCATACATGCCACTCCGCAGATGCGCCGTCGTCGGCAAATCCAGCTTCACCTCGAAACTGTGGCTCGCAGCATCTGCCGCAGGAACCACCCTGCTCACCTTGGCCATCATCGTGCCGCTGCCACCCTGCGCCAGCGCGTCGATCGACACCGGAATACTCGCCCCCGTCTGCACCGATCCCAACAACGACTCATCCACCGCGACATCCAACTGCAGTCGTCCCGTCTTGTCCACAAGCAACAACGGAACACCCGGTGTCGCCAGCGCACCCGGATCGGCCTTCCGTGCCACCACCACCCCGTCGAACGGAGCGCGTAGCCGCGTATATCCCAGCATCGTTCCCGCTGAGGCCGCCGCAGCCTTCGCCTCCGCAGACTGTGCCCGCGCCAACTCCAATCGCGATCCAGCCGCCTGCGCCTTCGTCTTCACTTCATCAAACTCCTGCGGACTGATGCTCTTTCGCTCCTGCAATATCTGGTACCGCTGCAACGTACTCGCCGCCAGGGCCGAGTCGCTCTGTGCCGCCGCCACCGCACGCTCCGACGCATTCACCGCCGCCTGCGCCCGATCCATGTCCGACCGGTACTGCGCGCCATCCAGCGTCACCAGTGTCTGTCCACTCCGCACCGTATCGCCTTCCTTCACCGCAACCGAGACCACACTCCCCGTCACCTGCGCCGCCAGGGCAGCACTCTCCACGGCTTGTACCGAACCCACCACCGCCACCCGGTCCGGCACCTCTTGCGAAGTCGCCGCATCCACACGCACGCCGCGTACCACCTCTGGTGTCGTCGCCGGAGCCACAGGCTTACTGCATCCCGCCAGCACAGCCACCAGCACCATGCCACCAATAGCTACGCCAACCTTCCATCGCGTCACACAGCAAGCCTTCATCTCAAATCTCTTCCCAGCAAATCGCTTCATCGCAACCATCGTCATAGCGCTCTCATTCCTGTTCGTCATCGCATCGTTCATTGGAAGCTCCCCACCTGGTCGGCGTTCAGTGTCCCAGTCGCCAGCCGCAACGCAGCAAACGAGATCGTGTTCTCGTACACCGATTGCCAGTAGCTCGTCTGGCTCTGCCGCTCCGCATCCTCCGCGCGCAGCACATCCGTCACCGTCGCCAACCCGGCCTCATAGCGGTTATGGATAATTCGCAAACTCTCTTCCGCCTGGGCCAGCGCCGCCTGCGTGACTGCCACGCTCTGTGCTGCAGCCAGATGCTGGTAGTAAGCCCGGCTCACCTCCAGCCGCACCCGGCTCTGGGCAGAAGCCTGACCCGCCAGCACACGCTGCAACCCAGCCTTCTCGACCGCCAGACGCTCCCGCTTCTCCGCAGGAAAAATATCCAGCTTCAACTCCGCTCCCGCAGCCCAGTTATTCCCACCCGACCCGGCAAAACTCGGCTTGTCCATCTCCCACGATCCAAACGTATCCACCCGCGGTCCAAACGAGGCCTTCGCGGCCTTCACCGCCGTCTGTTGCGCCTGTCCCTGCAACTCCAGAGCCTTCAGGTCCGGACGACGCTGCTGCGCCAGTGCCACCTCGGCATCCAGCGCACCCATCGTGTACGTCACCGGATGCAGCTCTTCCACCGTCATCGTCTCTGCTGGCAACACCACACCCATCGCATTGCCCAGCGCCACTCCCGCCACGGAAAGCTGCCCTTCCGCGCGAATCAGCTCCGTCTTCCGTGTCGCAACATTCACCTCCGCCGACAGCGCATCCGACTCCACCACTGTCCCCGCCTTCACCCGCGATTGGCTCAACTCCAACACCGCCTCCGCCGTCTTCAGCGCCTGCCGTGCCACCTCCACCTCGCGCTTCGCCATCAGCACCGACTCATACGCCGTCACCACCTGGTACACCAACTCCTGATCCGTACGCCCCAGCGACTGCGCCGCTCCCTGCTCCGCCAACCGCCCACGCTTCATCTGGTACTGCGTCATCCACGAGTCGAACGCCGTCCACTGTCCCGCAAACTTTGTCGTAAAGTCATTCACCGGCGTCGGGCGATTCAGCACATTCAAAGAAAAATCCGTCGCCGCAAACTGCTGTTGACGCAGCTTCGTCCCAAACGCAAATACTGGATCGTTACTCCGCGCCACCCCCTCGCTGAACCCCAGTTGCGGCAGCAAATGCGTCCGGCTCAAGCGATACTGTGCCGCCGCCGCACTCAACTCCGCCGCAGCCAGCTTCCGGTCAGGATTCTTCTCGAGCGCCGCAGCCACCGCCTGCTCCAGCGACAAAGCTCCCGCCTCCGCCCCAGCCGTAGAAGCCACAGCAGCAGGCGTAACCGGCGCCGGAGTCGTCGCCATAGACTGCGCCTGTCCAGTAGCCACACCACCAACCACCAGCGCCAGGCCTAAGGTCCATCCATCAATTCGTATTAAGTTTAGGTAAGTTCGTATCATCGCCACGCTAGGTCACATAGTCACTTCTACTGACATAAAGACACTTCAGAGCGTGGCGTTACAAAAACTGCACAAATATCTTTAACAAACTTTAGCCGCGGCCTTTTGCAGCAGCCGCAGATACTCTTCCGTCAGCATCCGCCGCAACGCGCCCGTTGTTTGCTCCGAACATGGCACCGTCAAACTTCGGCACCGCGCAATCGTCCCCTCCAGATCGCGAATAAAGCTCACACAAGGCCGACACTCCTCAATGTGACGCCTCAGGTCGTCGCAGCTCACATCATCCAGCCGCCCATCCAGATACTCCGACAACTGGGCGCACACCTCCTTGCACTCCGCTGCCGCCTGCCGTCCCGCCAGCCGCCCTACCCGTCGACGCCGCTTCGGCTTCGCCCCCGCACTCGTCGGCACCGTCAGTTCCTTCCGCACAAATAGCCTTGCCCGGTGCAGCCGAATCCGCACCGTCCCCACCGTCAACCCCGTGATCCGCGCAATCTCCGCCGTGTCCAGCTCTTCCATATCGTGCAAGACCAGCACCAGCCGATACTTCGGCGGTATCCGCAAAATCGCCTGCTGCAACTGCTCGTCCCGCTCCCCCTGTAGCACCGAGTCCTCCGGACTCAACTCCCGGCTCTCCAACAGATGCTCCAGGTCCCCCTCACTTGGTTTCAACTCATCCAGCGTCAGCATCCGTTCCGGCGCAAACTTGCTCTTCCGCCGCATCAACCCGCAGTGGTTCCGTGTCACCTTATAGAGCCACACTGCCAGCGCCTGGGGGTCTTCGATCGTCTGCAAATACGGCAGCGACTGCTGCAGCACAAACTGCATCGTGTCCTCGGCATCTTCCCGATGCCCGCAAACCTTCATGCTGAACGAGTAAACCGTGTTCTGCAGCAGCCGTAGCGCAGAATCAATCCGCTCAGGATCGTCCGTGCGCATCAACTCCGTTGCTTCTATCAACTCCGGTCGCATCGTCGTCCCTCTGCCACAACCATCCCGCGCTCAACTCCGAAAACTTTCTCCGGACCCGCCACTTCTCCATTGTAATCCGCCTGTTGAAAACCCCTGATAACAACGACTTCCCCCATGCGGCCAGCCAGCCGTACCCACCGTATGATAGATGTGATGGCGGCGCAAAAGTACCGTGCCACCGGCAACGCGTCATCAGCTCGACACACCGTAGTTCAAGGAGCATCGTTTGAGCACCCTCCCCCCCACCACCCTCACCAGCTTTGACCCCATCGCCTTCACCGCTCACACCCTCTCGTCCCGCGAAAACCTCGCCGCCGTCCTCGACCATACCCTCCTCAAGCCCGACGCCACCCGCACCCAGGTCCTCCAGCTCTGCCACGAAGCCGCCGAAAACCGCTTCGCCTGCGCCATGGTCAACCCCACCTGGGTCTCCGTCGCCGCCGCCGCACTTGCCGGAACCGGCATTCCCGTTGGCGGCGTCATCGGCTTCCCCCTCGGCGCCATCCCCTCCAGCTCCAAACGCGACGAATCCGTCCGCATGCTCCGCCACGGAGCCCACGACATAGATATGGTCCTCAACATCGGCCTCCTCAAATCCGGCCTCGCCTCTGACTACGAAGCCGTCCAGCAGGACATCCGCGGCGTAGTCGAACTCGCCCACGCCGCCGGAGCCATTGTCAAAGTCATCCTCGAAACCTGCCTCCTCACCTTCGAGGAGAAACTCCGCGCCTCCGATCTCGCCATCTCCGCCGGCGCGGACTTCCTCAAAACCAGCACCGGCTTCTCTACCGGCGGTGCCACAGCCGACGACATCACCATCCTCCGCGGCATCGCCGGTTCCCGTGCCGGGGTCAAAGCCTCCGGTGGCATCCGCTCCCTCGCCGACGCCACCACCATGCTCACCGCAGGAGCCTCCCGCATCGGCGCCAGTGCCAGCGTCAAGATCCTCGCCGAGTTCTCCGGACAAGCACCCACCCCCACCAACTCCAACGGCTACTGAACCTCGTATCTAGTCTGCTAACTCACTCACAACCCACCCGGTAGTATCATCGGCTATCTCTATGTCAGCCTTCGACAATCCGAGCCGTCCCACCGCCGCCGGCGGAGACACCCCGCACCCCGGAGACCAGTTCGAAGGCGACTACCGTCCCGTGCCCGAAAACGCCCCCACCACACCGCCCGCCAAC
>DAICZO010000336.1 GCA_027311125.1 Acidobacteriaceae bacterium | reverse complement strand
GTTGGCGTGGATGGGGCCGCGGGTGTTGTGGTGCTGCCGCCGGACAGTCTTGCGGTGGTGGCTAAGGCTGCGGCTGCGAGGGCGGTGGGGCTGGATGCGATGACGGTAACTGATTGATATTGCGAATGGTTTGTGCGGACGGCTACACTGGAGTGGAAGTAAGAGGAACGAAGGTCGCCTTCGTCCCGGCTTGGACTCCGCAGGTTGCGGCGAGGTGACGGAATTATTCCGTGACCGAAACTTTTGCATTACTGATTCGTATCTCTTCCAGCGCTACCTTTGAACTACCCATGTTGTAGGTCTGCTCCGTGGGACGATGTCCTGCTGCGGTGTGGATGTTGCCCGTTGTTGGTGCTCATTTTCTGTTTGATTGAAGCGAGGAAGCAAGATGTCTGTGAACTCTGGCAGGACTGTTTTTTATCGTGTGGTGATGGTGTTGCTGGCCGGAATGTGGCCGGTGGTGGCTGTGGATGGGTTGGCTGGTGCGGTGTATGCGCAGGCCCAGGCCGCTGCTCCTGCTGCTGCGGCGGCGAGGCAGATCGGTACGGTAAAGGCGATCGCGGGCAGCACGATGACACTGACGACGGACGCGGGACAGTCTGTGACGGTAAGCGTGGTGGACGGTGCGCGGATTCTGCAGATTGAACCGGGCAGCAAAGATCTGAAGTCGGCGCAGGCGATTGCGCTGGCGGATATCGCGGTGGGCGACCGGGTGCTGGTGTCGGGCAAGGCGGGGGATACGGCGAGTGCATTGGCTGCGTCGCGGGTGATTCTGATGAAGTCGACTGACATCGCGCAGAAGCATGCGCTGGAGCAGGCGGACTGGCAGAAGCGTGGGACGGGCGGGATTGTGAGTTCGGTGGATGCGGCTACGGGCACGGTGGTGGTGACGGCGGGCGCGAAGAAGATTCAGGTGCAGACGGGCAAGAGCACGATCTTCCGGCGGTATGCCGGGGACTCGATCAAGTTTGAAGATGCGAAGCTGGGCACGATGGAGCAGATACAGCCAGGCGACCAGTTGCGGGTGCGCGGGACGAAGTCGGAGGATGGCAGCTCGTTGCAGGCGGAAGAGGTGGTGAGCGGATCGTTCAAGAACCTGGCGGGTACGATTGCGACGTTGGATGCGAGTGCGGGGACAATCACGCTGAAGGATCTGGCGACGAAGAAGATGATGACGGTGAAGGTGACGGCGAACTCGGATCTGCGGCACCTGCCGGAACGGGCTGCGGCGATGTTTGCGGCGCGGGCTAAGGGTGGTGCTGCTGCTGGAGTTGCTGGTGCGGGCGGTGGTCATGCGGGCGCTGCATCTGGTGGTGCTGGCGCCGCTGCTGGTGCAGGCGACGGTGCGACGCGGTCGGCCGGGATGGACCTCTCGCAGATGCTGGCGAAGCTGCCGAGCGAGACGGTAGCAGATTTGAAGGTGGGTGACGCGGTGATGATCGTGGCCTCACAGACAGACCCGGGCAGCGCGACGGTGACGGCGGTGACGCTGCTGTCGGGAGTGGAACCGATACTGGCAGCGACCCCGAGCGGGACGCCTGCGATGACGCTTTCGCCATGGACGATGGGCGGCGCAGTACCGGAGGGCGGCAATTAGTCGTTGTCCGTTGCTGGGGAGTAAACGGAGTGGGGCAGTTCCGTCTGCAAGGCAGGAGACGGCATTGCGACCGAGATTGAGATTGATGACGAGCGGCAGTTGCTGTAGCCGTCGCGAGACTACAACCCATCCGCAGGTGGATGGAAGGAATTTATCTTTTTTGTTTTCAGGAGTAGCAATGCCATTTCGAGCAGCGTTGAAGTCTTTTTTGTTTCTTTTTGTGATTTTGGTTCCCATGGTTTTGGTGGGGCAGCAGATGCCTGCGACGGTGCATGGACTGGTGGCGGACCCGGATAGCGCGGTGATTCCGGGAGCGACTGTGACGTTGACGCCGGCGAGTGGCAAGGCGCTGACGACGCTGTCGCAGAGCGATGGCAGCTATACGGTGAATAACGTTCCGGCGGGGACGTACTCGCTGACGGTGACGATGCCGGGGTTTGCGACGTATGTGCGGCAGGGCGTGCGGGTGACGGCGGGGCAGTCGCTGACGCTGGATGCTAAGATGGCGATCCAGACGCAGTCGCAGGAGGTGCAGGTCTCGACGACCTCGACGACGTTGAGCGTGGACCAGGACAGCAATGCGAGTTCCACGGTGATCAAGGGCAAGGATCTGGATGCGTTGTCGGATGATCCGGATGAGTTGTCGTCGGAGTTGACGGCGCTGGCGGGGCCTGCGTCGGGACCGAATGGCGGGCAGATTTATATTGATGGATTTACGGGTGGGCAGTTGCCGCCGAAGTCTTCGATCCGCGAGATACGGATCAATCAGAATCCGTTTTCGGCGCAGTACGATCGCGTTGGGTATGGGCGCGTGGAGGTGTTCACGAAGCCGGGCACGGACAAGTTTCATGGGTCGTTCCAGATGAACGGGAACGATATTGCGTTCAACAATGGCAACCCACTGTTGAATGTTGGACTGCTGCCGACGCAGACGGCGGCGGTTCAGCCTCCGTACCATACGATTTTCATGTTTGGGAATGTGACGGGTCCGCTGACGCACACGGCTTCGTTTACGTTGTCGGGATCGCACCGCGATATTCAGGACAACGCGTTGGTGAATGGCGTGATTCTGACGAATGATCCGACGACGAACGTGATTTGCGCTCCGGGTCAGTTGGGTTGCACGGTGGCTCCGTACTATGCGTCGACGCCGTTTCCGCAGGTGCGCACGGATATCAGCCCGCGGATCGACCTGGCGCTGGGCGAGAAGAACACGTTGGTGACGCGGTTCCAGTACTCGCAGAACGACCAGACGAATACCAATGTGGGAGGCTTTGCGCTGCCGGTGGGAGCGGTGAATATCAGTAGCTCCGAGGGCGAGATTCAGATCAGCGACACGCAGATTGTGAGTGCGCGGATTATCAACGAGACGCGGTTTGAGTTTCAGCGGAATCGCAGCACGAATACGGCGGTCAGCACGGCTCCGCTGGTGAATGTGCAGGGTTCGTTCCAGAATGGTGGTGCTGCTTCGGGTAGCGGCTCGGACCGGCAGGCACACTTCGAGTTTCAGAATTACACGTCGGTGCAGTTGAAGAAGAACTTCATCCGGATGGGCGGCAGACTGCGGATCAATCGCGAGGCGAACAGCACGACCGCGGGCACGAATGGCATCTTTACGTACAACAGCCTGAATGCGTATGAGGCGAATACGCCGAGCCAGTACAGCATTACGCAGGTGAACGGATCAGTGAATGCAACGGTGACGGACCTGGGGCTGTATGCCGAGGATGACTGGCATCCGCGTCCGAACCTGACGGTGAGCTACGGGCTTCGGTATGAGACGCAGAACCAGTTGGGCGATCACCATGATTTCGCTCCGCGTATGTCGTTTGCGTATGGGCTGGGGAGTGCGAAGGGCAGCCCGAAGACGGTGTTGCGCGGCGGTTTCGGCATGTTCTACGATCGCTACAACCTGACGAATGTGCTGACGACGGTGCGCGAGAATGGCGTGAACCAGGTGCAGTCGCTGGTGGTGAATCCGGGGACGACGGCAGCACCCTGCTCGCCGACTTCGGTGAGTAACTGCGGTGCGGGCTCGAGCAGCGGTCTTTCGACGTACACGGCCGATCCGAAGCTGCGGACGCCGTACACGATGCAGTTTGCGGTGGGTGCGGACCAGCAGTTGTTCCGCGGGGCGACGTTGTCGGTGAACTATCTGAACTCGCGGGGCGTGCACCAGTTCCTGAGCCAGAATGTGAATGCGCCGACGGTGGATGCGAATGGCAACTATGTGTATCCGACGCCGGGGACAGGTGGCGGTTCGCCGCCGGTGTTCAACCAGTACCAGTCGGAGGGCGTGTTCCGGCAGCAGCAGTTGATCAGCAACTTCCGCTTCAGCCAGGGGCGCTACTCGCTGTTTGGCTACTATGTGCTGAACTTTGCGAATGCGGATACGGGCGGCATCAACTCGTACCCGTCGCAGCCGTACAACATTGGCGCGGACTATGGGCGAGCGAGTTTCGATACGCGCAGCCGGTTGTTCTTTGGCGGCAGCATATCGTTGCCGTATTTGATTTCGATGAGCCCGTTTATTGTTGCGTCGTCGGGTGCGCCGTTCAACATTACGGTGGGCAGCGATCTTAACAACGACACGATCTTCAACGATCGGCCTGCGTTTGCGAGTGCGACGACGTTGCCGGACAACCTGGTGGTGACGAAGTATGGCAGCTTCGACAAGCTACAGCCTCGCATGATCAACGGGGTGCTGGTGACGCCGAACCAGAATGTGCCGCGGATTCCGATCAACTATGGGACAGGGCCGGTATTGTTTACGACCAATCTGCGGGTGACGAAGACGTTTGGCTTTGGCCAGAGCACGGGTGCAAAAGCCGGCAATCAAGGCGGTCCGGGTGGTCCTGGCGGGCCTGGAGGTCTGGGTGGTCCGCGCGGCGGTCGTGGTGGTGGTCCGGGCGGCTTTGGCGGCGCAAGCTCTGGCCGACGCTACAACCTGGCCGTGGGCGTGATTGTGCAGAACCTGTTCAATTTCCTGGACACGCAGCCGCCGATTGGGGTGTTGAGTTCGAGCAAGTTTGGGCAGGCGCAGGAGCTGGCTGGAGGCATATACAGCAGCAATGCTTCGGTGCGCCGGATCAGTCTGACGGCTTCGTTCAACTTCTAGACGGCGTTGCAGCGGGTGGACAAGACGATGGCGCGACCTGAGGTACTGGGCGCGCCATCATTTTTGCAGTTGAGGCTGGTAATGCGGGTTTATGGCCGGAAGTGTTTTTTGAGGGACTGCCAGCAGGTGTAGTACTCGTGCTGACGGGCGGCGGTCTCCATGGCGAACTGGGTGGGCCGACAGACGAAGCGGGTCTCGAACATGAAGGCGAGTGTGCCGTCGAGTTTGGTGGGCTGGAGGGTGGCGTTGCTGGCTCGCTCGAAGGTTTCGGCGTCGGGGCCGTGGCCGCTCATACAGTTGTGCAGGCTGGCGCCGCCGGGGACGAAGCCTTCGGCCTTGGCGTCGTACTCACCGTGGACCAGGCCCATGAACTCGTTCATGAAGTTGCGGTGGAACCAGGGTGGACGGAAGGTGTGTTCGGCGACGACCCAGCGCGGGGGGAAGATGGCGAAGTCGACGTTGGCCATGCCGGGGATCTCACTGGGTGCGGTGAGGACGGTGTATATGGACGGGTCGGGATGGTCGAAGCTGACGGAGTTGATGCAGTTGAAGCGGGCGAGGTCGTATTTGCAGGGGGCGTAGTTGCCGTGCCATGCGACGACGTCGAGCGGGGAGTGGTCGAAGTCCGCGGCCCAGAGGTTGCCGTGGAATTTAGCTACGACCTGGAAGGCGTTGGGACTGGTGCTGTCACGGTCGTCGTAGGCGGCATGCGGGGTGAGGAAGTCGCGGGTGTTGGCGAGGCCGTTGGCTCCGATGGGGCCGAGGTCGGGCAGGCGGAAGCTGGCTCCGTAGTTCTCGCAGAGGTAGCCGCGGGCCTGGGCGTCGAGGAGTTCGACACGGAACTTGATGCCGCGCGGGATGAGGGCAATCTCGCCAGGGGCGAGATCGAGGATGCCGAGTTCGGTGTGCAGGCGGAGTTGTCCGAGTTGCGGGACGAAGAGGAGTTCGCCGTCGGCAGAGTAGAAGAAGCGGTCGGTCATGCTCTGGTTGGCGACGTAGATGTGGATGGCCAGGCCGGAGTGCATGGTGGAGTCGCCGTTACCGGCGAGGGTGGTGAGTCCTTCGATGAAGTCGGTGGGTGCGGTGGGCAGGGGGAGTGGGTCCCAGCGGAGTTGGTTGGGTGTGGTCTCGAC
>DAICZO010000335.1 GCA_027311125.1 Acidobacteriaceae bacterium | reverse complement strand
CCGCCGCCATCATCGCCGCCATGCGCTCCTCCGCGGTCGTCTCCCCCGCACTACCGATGGGCCAGATCAACGCCGCCCAGTCACTCACCCCTCAGGTCCAGGCCAAACCCGCTAACCCCTCATCCGTTCCCGAACGCTCTTGGCCAACCGTGCAATCTCGTCCAACTCCTTGGCTCGTTCCGCAGCGGTGACCGTGGGGTCGCCCTTTGCCAACTGCTCCTTCAACTCCGTCGCCAGCTCCAGCAAACGTGCCGTATCCGCTTCGATCCGCCGTTGACGCTCCGTATTGCGCGAACGCTGCTGTGCGGCCAGCAATGGATTATCCGTCTTGTCCGGGTCCAGGCCCTCCCTGGTCCGCACGTTCGGTAACCCCGGATTCGCAGCAGACGCAGGCCCCGGTACAGTAGGCTGTCCACCTACACCCGCCTGCCCGCCAAAGTGCGCCCACCCCTTCACTCTGGCTCCCAGCCACAGCCCACATCCCAAAGCAACTCCCAGCACCACTCTGCTCCATTGCTTCATCGCATACCTCCTGACCAGCAGTTCTATCCTCGGGTTGCGTCCCGGCACGCCCTCAAGCATCCTCTACTCTAGCAACCTGCTACGAAAGCGAGACGTCGTTATCATGCTCCTCCCCGCTCTGGAACCGCAAGACCAGCGTATCTCCCAGATTCTCGAACACGACTGGCACGACGACATCATCAGCTTCCTGCGCGCAGACCTCCCCCGCATCGTCGCCATCCTCATCCTGGCCTTCATCCTGCAGCGCGTCGTCCACTTCTTCGTCACCCGCATGATGCGTCTGGCCGATCGCCAGGTCGGCAACGCCCAACGCTCCGCGCAACTCCGCACCATGGCGACCATTATCCGCGCCACCTCCTACAGCGTCATCGGCTTCATCGTCCTGCTGCATGTACTCTCGGTCTTCAACATCAACCTCACCCCGCTGCTGGCCTCAGCCGGAGTCGTCGGTGTCGGTATCGGCCTCGGCGCACAAAGCATCTTCAAAGACATGCTCAACGGCATCTTCATCCTCGTCGAAGACCAGTACAACGTCGGCGAAACCGTCCGCCTCGCCGGCCTCCAGGGCACGGTCGAAAACCTCACCCTCCGCTGCACCACCCTGCGCGACGGCGACGGCACCGTCCACATCATCCCCAACAGCCAGATCGCAACCGTCTCCAACCTCTCCCGCGACTACTCCGTCGCCTCACTCGCTATCAGCGTCGATGCCAGTGCCAACCCCGACCGCGTCCTCGCCCTGCTCAAAACCCTCGCCGCCGAGGTCCGCAGCGATCCCGCCTTCCAGCAGGTCGCCATCGCCGACCCCGACATCCTCGGCGTCAACGAGATCCGCGGCCGCGAGATCATCTATCCCATCAATATCCGGGTCCGCGCCAACCAGCGCGACGGCGTCCTGTGCGAACTGCGCCGCCTTATTCTGCTTGCATTCAATAAAGAAAACATCCCACTCGGCACATCTGCCAGCGTCGTCCTGATGCAGCCCCCGCC
>DAICZO010000334.1 GCA_027311125.1 Acidobacteriaceae bacterium | reverse complement strand
CCAATCACTTACAAATCCAAGTCCACACCTATCCCCCATCGAATGAAGACTTTGCACAAAAAAGGGGGAGGGGGGGGCATACCGCACCCACTCCCCTCCCCCATCGTACGTTCGTTCGTCTACGCGCCCGGCTTCGGCTGCAGTCCGCGCACCACCGCCAGCAGATCTTCACCCACCGTGCGTGTCTTCGCAATCGCATCGGCCAGAGGAATATCCGTGATCTCCGTGCCCCGCAACACCACCAGCCGCCCGAACTTGCCCTCGTGCGCCAGGTCAATCGCCGCCACGCCATAACGCGTCGCCAGCATCCGGTCATAGGCCGAAGGAGTACCACCCCGCTGCGTATGTCCCAGGTTCACGCTGCGGGTCTCATACCCCGTGCGCTTCTCAATCTCCTCCGCCAGCACCTGCCCAATCCCGCTCAACCGTGCGTGACCAAACGAGTCCAGCTTGTTGCCCACCGTCACCTGGTCCGGCAACTCCGGCAGCTTCGCACCCTCTGCCACCACCACAATCGCAAACTTCTTGCCATGCTCCCAGCGATACCGCAGCAACCGGCACACATCGTCAATGTCGATCGGCAACTCCGGCACCAGCGTCACATCCGCGCCACCGGCAATTCCCGTTGTGATCGCGATCCAGCCTGCATCTCGGCCCATCACCTCACACACCAGCACCCGGCTATGCGCCTCCGCGGTCGAGTGCAGACGATCCACCGCCTCCGTCGCAATCCCCACCGCCGTATCGAATCCAAAACACGCATCCGTCCCGCTCAAATCGTTGTCGATCGTCTTCGGCACGCCAATGCACTTCACCCCACGCTCAATCAGCGCCAGGCTGATCGACTGCGTGTCATCGCCACCCAGCGCGATCAGCACATCGATCTTGTTCTTCGCCAGCACCTCGGCGCAACGCTCAAAGCCACCCGGAATCTTCTTCACATTCGTCCGCGAAGACCGCAGAATCGTCCCACCCCGGTGCAGAATCCCCGAAGTCGTCTCCAGCGTCAGAGGCATCGTCACATCGTCCAGAACGCCTCGCCACCCCTCCATAAATCCAACAAACTCATCGCCGTGGTGCAGTATTCCCTTGCGAACCACTGCACGAATCACAGCATTCAAACCAGGGCAGTCTCCGCCGCCGGTCAACAGTCCAATACGCATAAAAGCCTCCTGAAAACATCATCAGAATCATACTCTTACTGCGTAAATTCTCAACGCCACCAATCCGACTGAAACCCCTTGCCGCGCTCCACTTCCGTAGGTCGTCCCGGCTCCGGAGCCCACACCCTCAAGCCTCGCTCCGCAGCCAAGTCCATGAAACGCTCTATCGGCTGCCGCCATCCATGCAGCGCCAGGTCAAACAGGCCCCAGTGGATCGGCATCAGCAACCCCGTCCCACCCATCGCCTCATACGCCCGCACCGCCCCATCCGGCCCCAGGTGTATGTCCTGCCACAGCTCATGGAAGGCCCCAATCTCCAGCATCGTCAGGTCGAACGGTCCATACGCCGCACCAATCTCCGCAAACCCATCCCACCACCCCGCG
>DAICZO010000333.1 GCA_027311125.1 Acidobacteriaceae bacterium | reverse complement strand
CTCCAGGAGCGTCAGGGAGACTTCAGCGATCTGCCCGCCGGTCAAAACATCTACGACCCAGCACTCACCGTCTGCAGCGGCGGCAAGTGCACCCGCCAGCAGGCCAGCTTCAACGGCAAGCTGAACGCCTTCGATCCCACCCGCATCGGCCCCGCCGAACTGGCGCTCGCCAAGCTCCTCCCCGCGCCCACCAACAACTCCATCACCAACAACTACTTCGGCCAGACCCCCACCAACACCTTCAGTTGGAACACCACCGAGAAGATCGACGCCCAGCTCACCTCCAAGCAGCGGGTCTCCGCCGTCTTCGCCGCCAGCAAGAGCGGTGTCCTCGGATACCTCAGCAAGGGTAGCCAGCTACCTCTGCCCTATACCGACGGTCAGTTCTTCACCCCCAAAACCAAGACCCTCGTCCTCGAGCACACCTACGTACCCACCTCCAATCTCGTCAACCAGATCAAGTTCGGCTTCGTCCGCTACTACGATCTCGTCGGCAACCCCTCCTACAACACTGCCTACGGCATCGTCTCCAACGCCGGCGTCAAAGGCCTCCCTGCCGGTCAGGTCGCGGACTCCTTCCCGCTCGTCAAGTTTGGCGGACCCAACCCGGTCACCAACTGGAGCAACGGCAAAGCCTACACCGAGACCACCAACACCTACGACCTGCTCGATAACGTCCAGTACACCCGCGGCAAGCACTCCCTCACCGTCGGTGCTATCCGTCAGTGGCTCCAGGACAATAACACCGCCTACCTCACCGGAACCGCGCCGCTCTCGCTCGGTTACAGCAACCTCGAAACCGCCGGCTACTCCAGCGGCAAGATCAACACCAAAACCGGTGACGCCTACGCCAGCTTCCTCCTCGGCCAGGTAGATAACTCGCAACTCACCCAGAACGCCGTCCTCACCACCGGCGCACGCATCCGGCCGCTCTCCATCTACGCCCAGGACGACTACCGTCTCAGCTCCAAACTCACCGTCAACCTCGGCCTCCGTTGGGACTACTTCCCCTCCTTCACCGAGGTCCAGAATCGCTTCTCTTTCCTCAATCCCACCCTCACCAACCCAGCCACCGGCAACCTCGGCGCACTCCAGTTAGCTGGCGGCGGCACCTTTGGTTGCAACTGCAGCACCCCCGTCCAGAACTGGTACAAGAACTTCGGCCCCCGTCTCGGCCTCGCCTACGCCGTCGATGACAAAACCGTCTTCCGCGCCGGTTACGCGATCAACTACACCCACGGCACCGGCATCCAGAACGCCACCCGCCTCGGCACCGGCCAGCTAGGCTACTCCGCCAGCCCCAACCCCAAGAGCTCCAGCAACAGCGGTATCGCTGCCTTCAACCTCGATCAGGGCTTCCCCGCCTACCAGGCGCCGCCCTTCATCAACTCCACCTACGGCGCGGGCTTTGCCACCAACATCAACACCGCCGCCGCCTCCGTCAGCTACGGTGATCCCTACCTCGGCAGCCGCGCACCCTATGTCATCAACTACAACGCAGGCATCGAGCGGCAACTCACCGCCAACATCGCCGTTCAGGTCAATTACGTCGGCAGCCAGGGACACTTCCTGCCCACCGGCGGCTCCGGCGCACGCGGCCTCTACAACGATCAGATCGATCCCTCCTTCTACAACCTGGGCAGTCTCCTCACTGCCTCGGCAACTCCGGCCAACGTACTCGCAGCCCAGGCCATCAACCCAGCCGTCAAGCTGCCCTACGCCACCTTCTCCGGAACCATCGGACAGATGCTCCGGCCCTTCCCCCAGTACAACGGCGTCGGCGATACCTACGGCAACATCGTCAACTCCAACTACAACGCCTTCCAGATGGTCCTCAAAAAACGCATGTCGCATGGTCTCGACTTCATGCTGAACTACACCTACTCCAAGGAGATCGACGACGGCGGTACCTTCCGCAGCGGCTACATCTCCAACCGCGCCGAGCGGTCACGCGGTACCGCCGACATCCCGGAGATCGTCAACTCCACCGCCGTCTACCAACTCCCCTTCGGCAAGGGGCACGGCCTCGGCGCCGGTAACCCCATCGTCAGCGCCCTCGTCAGCGACTGGACCGTCTCCGGCATCTACACCTACGCCGCCGGTGCACCGCTCACCATCACCTCCTCGGCTTGCAACAATCCCTTCGCTGGAACCTGCATGCCCAACATCAACCCCGCGTTCGGCTTCAACTCGCCGCGCAAAAACGGCAGCTACGGCGCAGGTGCACTCGCAGGACAAACCTCGCCCAGCTACATCGATGCCACCGCCTTCTCCGACACCCCGGCCTATACCTTCGGTAACGTAGCCCGCACCGCTCCCTACGGACTCCGCGGACCCGGACGCTACGACATCGATATGAGCCTCAAGCGCAGCATCACCCTCTACGACAACGTCAAGCTCCTCTTTGACGTCTCCGCCTACAACCTCACCAACAAGGTGCTCTTCGGCATCAGCTCCACCAGCATCGACTCCTCCAGCTTCGGCCAGATCAGTGGCCAAAGCAACAACTCCCGCGACATCCAGTTGGCAGCCCGTATCAACTTCTAGCCACCGTCACGGTTACAAATCAACCAGCAGCAATCAAAACCAGTTACAAATACAAAAAGCCGCCGCACTCCAACCAGAGTGCGGCGGCTTTCTCTCGTGTTACTTCCAGCGAACTACGGCTTCACCCGCACCATCACCACCCCATGGCTCGGCACCTCTGCGGAGTAGCTCCCCGTCTTCGTCCCCATGTCCTTATGCGCCCACAGGTCCCGCACTCCCGCGCTCACCGTCGCCGGATATCCCACCGCCTGCCAATCCGCCGTAATCGTCGCAGCCTTGTCGCTCCGGTTCAGCAGCACCACTGCGCGGCCCCCATCCGCCAGTTGCTTCGACCACACCTCCAGCTCGCCCGTCTGCTTCACCCGCTGACCCTGCGCTCCCAGCGCATCCTGGTCCACGGCAATCACTTCCTTGTTCAGCAGAATCTCCTTCGTATCCGCCGTCATATTCGCCAGATCGTTCCCCGCCAGCAGCGGTGCGGCCAACTCCGCCCACAGGCTGAAGTGGCTCCGATACTCCTCCGTCGTCATCTTGCCATTGCCCACCTCCAGCATGTCCGGATCATTCCAGTGCCCCGGCCCCGCATAGCTGTAGATCGGCGCCAACTGGTCCAGAATCTCCACCACCCCATTGCCGCCCCACGCCTTCTTGCAGCTCCAGCAGTCCTGGATATCGCCCGTCGATCGCCACATATTGCCAATCGTCCCCGCCCACAGCCACGGCTTCGTCGATCCCCACTCGCAGATGCTGAACAGAATCGGCCGCCCCGTTGCCTTCAACGCCTCTCGCATCAGCGTGTACGAGGACTCGCTGCTCTGTCCCGGCAGCGTATTGCACCAGTCTTCCTTCAGATAATCCACGCCCCAGTTCGCATACTGCTGCGCATCCTGGTACTCATGCCCAATGCTTCCCGGCCGCTTCGCACACGTCATCGTCCCCGCGTCCGAATAGATCCCAAACTTCAACCCTTTGCTGTGCACATAGTCCGCCAGCGCCTTGATACCAGAAGGAAACTTCTCCGCATCCGCAACAATGTTGCCCTGCGCATCCCGACCCGTCTGCCAGCAGTCGTCGATCACCACGTACTGGTAGCCCGCGTCCTTCATCCCGTTCGCAGCCATCTGGTCCGCGGACTCCCGCACCACCTTCTCGTTGATACCCTTGCACGCAAACTTGTTCCAGCTATTCCAGCCCATCGGCGGCGTCCGCGCCACCCCATTCTCCAGCGCACTCGCCCGCTGTCCCGCACCGCCAACCATCAGCATCAATCCCATGCAACCGCTTACAAAAATACTCCGCATCGTCATCGCCACATCCATCTCCCCGCCTGCAAAAGTTCACTCCACTATCCGCCCAACATCATACACACGCCGCCCCACCTACAGCCCCAGCCGCTTCTCATAACAAAGAAACCGCAGCCCCGGACGAATACTCAGCCCAATCTCCCCTGCCAGCACATACCCCAGCTTAGGAAACAGCCTCTGCGTCGCTTCATTCTGCGTATTTGTATCCACCCGCAACACCCCAATCCCCGCAGCCCGCGCCACCACCTCGGCCTGTTCCATCAACGCCGCAGCCACTCCCAGCCCACGAAACGCCGTATCCACCGCCAGCCGATGCACCACCACTGCCGGCTCGGTAATAT
>DAICZO010000318.1 GCA_027311125.1 Acidobacteriaceae bacterium | reverse complement strand
TGCGCTGGCCGAGCGGGTCGGACGTGGGATCGGCAGTGATGCACGGGCACGCGGTATCGATTACATGCTGGGGCCGGGCGTGAACATCTATCGCTCGCCTCGCAATGGGCGCAACTTCGAGTACTTTGGCGAAGACCCTTTTCTTGCCAGCGCCATTACGGTGGGCTACATCGAGGGGATGCAGAGTCAGGGTGTCAGCGCCACTGTGAAGCACTTTATGGGCAACAACTCGGAGTATCTGCGGCATGATTCCGACTCCATCATAGATGAGCGGAGTCTGCGTGAGATCTATCTGCCAGCCTTTGAGAGCGCGATCAAGAAGGCTCATGTGGGTGCGGTGATGGACTCGTACAACCTGACCAACGGCCAGCATATGACGCAGAACGGATACTTCAACACAGAGATTGCGCGCAAGGAGTGGGGATTTCAAGGTGTGATGATGTCGGACTGGGTGGCCACCTACGATGGTGTCGCGGCGGCCAACGGTGGGCTCGATCTGGAGATGCCGACCGGTGCCTGGATGAATCGCAAGAACCTGCTGCCAGCGGTGAAGGATGGCCGGGTGAGTGTCGCAATGATCGACGAAAAGGTGCGCCACATTCTGGAGACGGCTGATCGTTTCGGTTGGATGGACCGACCGCAACTGGACACCGCGGTTTCGATGTACAGCAAAGCCAATCAGGCGGTCGCGCTGGAGGCAGCACGCGAAGGCATGGTTCTGCTGAAGAACGAGGGTGGGTTGTTGCCGTTGGATAAGGCCAAGGTGAAGTCGATTCTGGTCGTAGGGCCGGATGCGTATCCTGGCGTGGCGGTGGGCGGCGGCAGTGCTGGTGTCGTTCCGTTCGAAAGCGTGGGTGTGTTGACCGGCCTTGGCAACCTGGTCGGTGCGGGTACGACGATCCTCTACGATCGCGGTTTGCCTGCTGTAAAAGACCTGGCCCGGATGACACACTTTACGACGGCTTCGGAGCATGGTGTACCGGGAGTGACGCTGGAGAGCTTTAGCAATAAGGATCTCTCTGGCACTCCGGTTTCAACCAAGGTGGTTGGGCAGCTGCATGCCGCAGGCGTTTCGTGGGCGACGCTGGCTGACGATCCTGCTACGATGCAGGCCTTGTTTACCGGGGTGAAGCATGCGAGTTCACGGCGGTGGACTGGCTACTATGTCGCGGCAGAGGATGCGGCCTATGAGGTCGTGCTGCAAGGTGCTGGAGAAGGTACTGGTGCGCGCATGTTCGTTGACGACAAGTTGGTGATCGATAACTGGTCGCTGGTGCGAGCGTTTGAACCGCACGTGACGATGCACCTTGCGGCAGGCCCCCACAAGGTCGTGGTGGAGGACTATCAGGAATCAGCGTTGGGCGGACATCTTGCAGTGGCGCTGGTGGAGCAGAATAAGTTGGTTAACTCCAGTGCGAAGGAGTTGGCAGCGAAGGCGGATGTGGTGGTGATCGCGGCCGGGTACGACCACGATAGCGAGTCGGAGGGCGGTGACCGGACGTTCGATCTGCCGATTGGACAGGATGAGATGATTCGCGAGCTTTCCGCCGCCAACCGCAACACGGTCGTCGCCATAACTTCGGGTGGCAATGTGGATTCACGCGGTTGGTTGAAGCAGGTTCCTGCCTATGTGGAGATGTGGTATCCAGGAGAGCAGGGCGGCACGGCGCTGGCTGAGATTCTGTTCGGCGTGGTCAATCCTTCCGGACATCTGCCAGCGACCTTCGAACGCAGCGCAGAGGATAATCCCACGTTTGCAAACTACTATCCGGAGGGCGACACCAAGCGTGTGGTCTACAAGGAAGGTATCTTCGTGGGCTATCGCGGGTATGAGCACAATGGAGTCAAGCCGCTGTTCCCATTTGGATACGGTCTGTCGTACACGACGTTCGCGTTCAGCAAGTTGAGCGTGTCTCCAGGTCGCGGCGCGGCTCAGTTCACGGTGTCGTTCGATGTTTCCAATACCGGAAAGCGCGCGGGTGCGACCGTGGCGCAGGTGTATGTGGCGGACGACCACGCGAAGGTTCCGCGACCGGCGAAGGAGTTGAAGGGGTTCAAGCGAGTGATGCTGCAGGCGGGCGAGACGACGCATGTCTCGATACCGCTGGATGCCCGTTCGTTCGCCTACTACGACGTGGCGCAGAAGGGCTGGCGTATTGCTCCGGGCAGCTTTGGAGTGCTGGTGGGTGACTCTTCCGATGCCACGGGCCTGAAGGGATCGCTCACCATCTCTGAAAGCGCAGCGAAGGTAGCGGTGGAATAGCTGGCAAGGAATGGACTGCTGGAGGCACCTTCAATATCTCCGGCAGTCCGGACTCACCGTTCGAACGTGAGTCGAGGTAAGATAGCGACAAGTCACAACATCCACCAAGGAGCGACGTCCAAATCTTCGCCTTCGCGTTCGGAGGGCAGGATGGCGTAAGTTTTATGTCCGAGAGTATTCAAGATCGAGTATTGCGCGTCATTGCTACCAGCCGACGCATTCCAGTTGAGTCGATTCGTCCCGACAGCACGTTTGAAGAGCTGGGCATCGACTCACTCGACAGGTTGAACATTCTGTTCGACCTGGAAGGTGAGTTCGATATCGAGATCAACGACGAGGAGGCGAAGCAGGTGACGAGTCTGGACCAGATGGTGGCAGGGATCACGCAACTGGTGGACGCGAAGAAGTCTGCGTCACCGGAAAGCTAACGTGACGCGGGTTGTCATCACGGGAGTGGGCGTGGTGAGTGCGCTGGGGCTGGATCAGGTGGAGTTTGCGCGCGCCCTGGAGTCAGGCCACTGCGGGATTCGGCCGATTGCGGCGATCGATACAGCACAGTTGAAGTTCAACATGGCCGCCGAGGTGCAAGGATACAAGCCGGAAGAGCAGTTTCTCGCGAAGGATCTGGCGTTTATGGATCGCTTTGCCCAGTTTGCGCTGACGGCTGCGAATGAGGCCGTGGCGCAGGCCGGGATCGAGTGGACCACGGAGCTGAAAGAGCAGTCTGCGATTGTAACGGGATGTTGCATGGGTGGGCGTGGAGCGGAAGAAGCCGGTTACTGGGAGCTTTTTCATAACAACCGGACGCGGGTTCATCCGTTTACGATTCCGCTGAGCATGAGCAATGCTGGCGCGAGTCATATTTCGATGCGTTATGGGATTCAGGGGCCTGCGTACACGGTTTCCACGGCGTGCTCGTCGTCGGCACATGCGATTGGGCAGGCGTTCTGGATGGTGCGGTCGGGTGCGGTGCCGATGGCGATTGCCGGGGGGAGCGAAGCGCCTTTGTTTCTTGGTGGTTTGAAGGCGTGGGAGGCGATGCGGGTGATCTCCAAGGATACTTGCCGCCCGTTTTCTGTGGATCGGACAGGGCTGGTGCTGGGGGAGGGTGGGGCGATGCTGGTGCTGGAGCCGCTGGAGTCGGCGCTGGCGCGTGGAGCGCGTCCTTTGGCGGAGATTGTGGGTTTTGGTATGTCTTCCGATGCAGTTCATATTACTCAGCCATCGCCGGAAGGTGCGGCCCGGGCGATGCGTGGCGCGTTGCGGGATGCGGGTCTGGCGGTGGAGCAGATCGGATATATCAACGCGCATGGAACGGCGACAGAGGCGAATGATAAGACAGAAACCGCAGCGATTCGGGCGGTTTTTGGCGATTATGCTGGGAAATTGGCGGTGAGTTCGACCAAGTCCATGCATGGCCATGCGCTGGGTGCGGCGGGGGCTTTGGAGGCGGTGGCTTCGGTTTTTGCTTTGCGGAGTGGGATTTTGCCGCCTACGGTGAACTTTACTGCGCCTGATCCGGCTTGCGATCTGGATGTGATTCCGAATGTGGCGCGGCAGCAGGCGGTGGAGGCTTGCCTTTCGAACTCGTTTGCGTTTGGCGGGCTGAATGCCGTGTTGGCGTTCAAGGCGTATGTCTAGCGTTTAGAGCTACTTGCGCGAGGATAGCCAGGCGACGGAGCGGGCGATGCCTTCGGCCAGGGAGACCTGAGGGGTGAAGCCGAGGTCGGTTTGGATCTTGGTGATGGGGAACTCCTGATCGCGGGCCAGCAGGTAGACGGCGGGGCGGGTGAGGAGTGGGCGAGCCTTTAGATTCAATACTTTGTGGGGAAATTCCAGGATGTCGGCGAGGGTCATGGCTTGCTGGAAGCTCAGGTTAATCCATGGCCGGGGGGTGCCGAGGGCTGCGGCGAATTGGGTAAGATATTCATTCCATGAGGCTTGCGTTCCGTCGCTGAGATTGTAGGCCTCGCCGATGGCGGCGGGGCTGGTGGAAGCGAGGATCATGGCGGCGGCGACGTTGTCGACGTAAGTGAAGCCACCACTGCACTTACCGCCGTCGATGGTGGCCATGAGGCGTTGGCGAAGGAGGGTGGCTACCTCTACGGTGAAGTCTTTGCCTCGGGGGCCGTAGATGGTGGCTGGGCGGAGGA
>DAICZO010000316.1 GCA_027311125.1 Acidobacteriaceae bacterium | reverse complement strand
CACCCCGTCCCCACCAGCATCGCCACAAATATCCCTGCGGCAAACGCCTTCCCCCATCTCGAAACTACGGTATCGGATACCCGTTCGAGCTCGTCGTACTTAGGCTCAGCGTCCCTACCGCAGGACAGCCCAGCTCCAACCGCATCATCGTCAGGTGGAACGAATTCATGTCCAGCATCAGTTCGCCCAGAAAAATATTGCCAAAGTCCGGCACGGTAATCACGTGTCCAAACACGCTGCCATACCCTACCCCATGCACCGCGTCCACCAGCGAAGTCACCACGTACCCCCGCCGCTTCCGTCCCTCCGCCGTCTGTACCCACCCGTACCGTTCTTTCAGCCACTCCGGAGCACCTTTCGCTCCCGTCATTCTAAGGCTTCGCTCACTCACTCCCTGCAGAAACTTCCCATCCTCCACATACGCCACATCCGGAAACGCTTCTCCCGTCGCCAGCAGATCCAGGTTCAACTCCACATCAACGGGATGTCCCGCCACCCGCAGGTTATCGAACTGCACCCCCACAAACGACACCTTCGGCGTATACCCCACCTTCGGATGCTCCACCGCCAGGCGCGCCACAATCCGATCCGCCGTCACCACCTCCAGCACGTTCACCTTCTCCACCACCGCCGTCGTCAGCGTCGACCAGTTACCCGTGGTCGTATTCAGTGCACCCGATATATGCGAGTAAGCCGCACCCACCGCAATCACCGGATCCATCCGATACGTATCCAGCCGCGCCGTCACCACGCCGCCCGCCTGCGCCACCGAAGAGGACGCCGCCGTACTCACCACGTCGACAAAGGGATGTTCCAACGAGCCGCCCAACGGGCTGGCATCCGAGTGATAGTAAAACTGCCGCTTCGTGCTTGCCTGCATGGAAAACACTCCTCACCGAACGGTCTACTGCACCGTCAGTTGAAATCGATACCTCGCAAGGTCAACCAGCTTACCACTACTCCCTTCGTCCGCAACAGCCGGAACCCCCTGCACCAGCAGCGTATTAATCCCCGCCTGTGTCCGCCCCACCGGCATGTGGATCAGCACCGCATCCCGCGTCTGTGCCGCTGTCAAGGAACTCTGCCACACCCTCACTCCAGCCGGAGAGTACAACGAACACTCATAACTCGAAAAAATAGCCCGCGAAGGCACATCCACTGACAGCAAAAATGCTCCCTGCTTCGGCGCCACCACCGCCGGTATCGCATCGCTGCGCGCCCCCGCACTCGCCAGCACCAGCGTATTCAGCACCGCCGGCGTCTCCGCCACTACCAGTTGCCGTCGCATCCCCGGTATCAAAACCAACCCCTGCACCGCCACCACCACCGCACACGCCGCCAACGCCGCACCCAGCACCCATGGACTCGTCCACCATCCGCCCCCACCTCGTCGCAGACTACGCTCCTTCAGCACCACCGCCCCACTCGTCGCCTCGCCCGACTCCCGCCACTCTACCCGTGCGGCCTCCAGCATCATCTCGGCTGCCTTCACCTCATCGGCACACGCGCGGCACTCGAACAGATGCGCTTCAAACTCCTCCAGCGCCGCTCCGCTCAACTCTCCAAGCAGATACCGCTCCACGGCCATCTCTTGTTGTGCCTCTTCATGATTCATCGCATTCCGCCCTCAATCATTAATTAGATGGTGTATTCACGTTCATAAACGTTTCACACTCCCCTAAGCCTGCCGCAAATTCGTCGCTGGCTTCATCTCCACCAGCTTCCGGTACTTTGTCCGGAAAGACCCCTTGGCCCGGTGCAACAACACCCGCAGATACTCACGCTCCACCCCAAACTCCCGGCACACCTCATCTTTGTCCCGCTCATCCAGAAAAACCGCTCGCAACACCC
This sequence comes from Acidobacteriaceae bacterium, assembly GCA_027311125.1. Lineage (GTDB taxonomy): Bacteria > Acidobacteriota > Terriglobia > Terriglobales > Acidobacteriaceae > Edaphobacter. The sequence goes on along the minus strand of DAICZO010000316.1, from coordinate 342 downwards.
TCTGGTCGCGCTCCTTCAACTCATCCAGCACCAGCCGAACCACCCGCCGCGTATCGTCCGTAATCACCACGCTCAGCGCATTCGGTCGCACCTCCATCAACCGATCCGCAGCCTCATCGTCCAGCCCGGAAACCCGTTGCCAGGCACGGTACTGCTCCAGCAGCACATTGTTGCAGATCGCGTTCACCAGCGGCCCTAGCCGTTCGGCCTGCTGCACCCCACCCGCACTCCGCACCAGCCCCAGCACCCGTAAAAACGTCTCCTGCTTCACGTCCTCCATCGCCTCCACCGTCCGCACCCGCGAGCGCAGCTTCAGCGTCATCAACTCCCCAAAATACCGCA
>DAICZO010000292.1 GCA_027311125.1 Acidobacteriaceae bacterium | reverse complement strand
ACGGTCGATCTGGGTCCGCTGCCGGTGTCTCAACCGCTATCCGTAACTCTGCGCCTGGCCCCTTCGGCCCAGCAGGCGGCAGCCCTCGATCAACTGCTCACGGAGCAGGCCACACCCAACTCTCCCCAATACCACCAGTGGCTCACGCCGCAGGAGTACGCTACACAATTTGGCGCCAGCGACGAGCAGATCGCCACCATCAGCACCTGGGCGCAGTCGCAGGGGCTCAGCGTCGCGCATATCTCTCCGGCGAAGAATCGCATCATGCTCGCCGGAACCTCAGGCCGGTTTCAGCGTGCGTTCGCGGTGACACTGCACAGCTACTCGATCAGTGGTGGAACGCATTTTGCCAGCAGCACCCAGCCGTCTGTGCCGCTTTCCCTGGCTCCCATGGTCGCCAGCGTGGCAGGCCTGGACAACCTTCCCGCAGCGCAGCCGATGTCGCTGACTACGACCAGCAGTGCCGGCCAGACCAAGGCGATCGCCGCTGCCAGTACCGACCCTCTCAGTGCGACCGCCGATGTAGTCGATAGCAATCTTGCGCCGCTGTTGACCCTGACGACCTCTGCCTGCTCCACCGACTATGCCCCGTCCGACATCGCGGCCTACCGTGCCCTCTTTCAGCAGGCCAATGCCCAGGGGATTACGGTGCTGGCGACCAGTGCTTGCGGAACTCGCAGTACGGGCAGCTTCCCGGCCAGCCTGCCGGAGGTGACGGCGCTGACGATCAGCCCGACAACATCGCCGTTCACCGCGATTGCACCGCGTCCCACATGGCAGGCGGCGGTTGGGGTGCCAGCCGATGGCAATCGCTACGAACCCGACCTGACCACTAGCTCCGTGGCGGACTTTGCCCGGACCATGACCTCGATTCTGCAACAGACCGGGACGCGCCAGGGCAATATCAATGCGACCCTGTACCGTCTGGCCACAACGCCCGATCTCTACACTCAGCCGGATGCCGCACCTCTGGGTACGTGGGAGTCCGCGACCGGGCTGGGTACGGTCAACCTGGCGGTGCTTGCCAAGGTCTTTCCGCGTGCGACCTCCAGCATCTCCACCACCACCTCGCTTACCTCCAATAGCTATGCGGTCACCTACGGCCAGCCGTTGACCCTGACCTCCAAGGTGCTGGCCAGTTCGTACGGGGCAACCAACCCTTCGGGCACGGTGACGTTTGTCTCCTCCACTCAGGGCACCCTCGGCAGTGCGTCGATCGACAGCACCGGCCTCGCGGTGTTGAATATGACCACCCCGCTCAACGTGGGGTCCTATAGCATCACCGCAAACTACTCCGGCGATGCGAACTACGCCGCAAGCAGCAGTGCCCCACCGATCATCGTTACTGTGAGCATCGCCAACGCAACGATAACCGCAAGCATCTCGCCCACCAGCAACGTGCCATACGGCAGTACCGCCACCGTCACGGCCACCGTCACGCTACCCTCGTCAGGGGGCAACCCCAGCGGAACAGTCTCCGCTGCTATTCAGGCAATTACCTCGGCGGTTTACAATGACACGCTGAGTCCGAATCCGGGTGGGAATAGCGCAACTGCCAATATTGTGGTTGCCGCCCCACCGCCCAACTCCGCACCGTACGATGTGCAGGTAAGTTGTGCTGGAAATACCAACTACCAGTGCCAAGCGCCCGTTAATATTTCGTTCACCACTGCGAAGGGCAACACGCTGACCACCGTGACTACCGTTCCTGTTGCGCCGCAAGCAGGTCAGCCAGT
>DAICZO010000291.1 GCA_027311125.1 Acidobacteriaceae bacterium | reverse complement strand
CGCCCGAACTCAACAAGCTCGGCACCCAGACCTGGCAGAAGACCAAAGCCCGTGTCGAAAAAGCCATGGCCGGCATGGCCGCGGAACTCCTCATCCTCTACGCCCAGCGCAAAGCCGCACAAGGCACTCCATTCTCCCCTGACACCAACATGCAGCGCGAGTTCGAAGACGCCTTCGACTTCAACGAGACCGACGACCAGCTCGCCGCCATCGTCGACATCAAAACCGACATGGAGTCCACCCAGCCCATGGACCGCCTCCTCTGCGGAGACGTCGGCTACGGCAAAACCGAAGTGGCCATGCGCGCCGCCTTCAAAGCCGTGCAGGATGGCAAACAAGTCGCCGTCCTCACCCCCACCACCGTCCTCTCCTTCCAGCACTACGAGTCCTTCAAACGCCGCTTCGCCAACTTCCCCGTCAACATCGAGATGATCTCCCGCTTCCGTAGCCCCAGGGAGCAAAAGATCATCCTCGAAAAAGTCGCCGCAGGCAAAGTTGACATCCTCATCGGCACCCACCGCATCCTCTCCAAAGACCTTCAATTCCAGGATCTCGGCCTGCTCATCGTCGACGAGGAGCAGCGCTTCGGCGTCAAGCACAAGGAGCGCCTCAAGCAGATGCGCGCCTCTATCGACGTGCTCGCCATGTCTGCCACCCCCATTCCCCGCACCCTCCACATGTCGCTCATCGGTCTCCGCGACATGTCCGTCATCGAGACTCCGCCCAAAGACCGCATGGCCATCCAGACCATCGTCGCCAAGTTCGACGAGAAGCTCGTCCGCACCGCCATCGAGATGGAGATGGAGCGCGGCGGCCAGACCTACTTCGTCCACAACCGCGTCGAAACCATCTACGAGCTGGCCACGAAGATCCGCGAACTCGTCCCCTCCGCCCGCGTCGTCGTCGGCCACGGACAGCTCCCCGAGTCCGAACTCGAGCGCGTCATGCTCGCCTTCATGAACCACGAGTACGACGTCCTCGTCGCCACCTCCATCATCGAGAACGGCCTCGACATCCCGCTCGCCAACACCATCATCATCAACCGCGCCGACCGCCACGGCCTCTCCGAGCTCTACCAACTCCGCGGACGCGTAGGCCGCTCCAACCGCCGCGCCTACGCCTACCTGCTCATCCCGCCAGAAAAAGAACTCACCGAAATCTCCCGCCGCCGACTGGCCGCTCTCAAAGAGTTCTCCGACCTCGGCGCCGGCTTCAAAATCGCAGCCCTCGACCTCGAACTACGCGGCGCCGGCAACATGCTCGGTGGCGAACAGTCCGGACACATCGAGGCCATCGGCTTCGAGATGTACACCACCATGCTCGAAGAGGCCGTCCGCAAGCTCAAGGGCGAGCAGGAGAAACCGGCCCACGCAGGCACCGCCATCAACCTCGGCATCTCCATCCGCATCGATGCGGACTACATCCCCGAAGAGAACCAGCGCCTTCGCATGTATAAACGCATCGCCGCCGCCCAGACCCAGCCCGAACTCGACGACGTACTTGCCGAGATGAAGGACCGCTACGGCGATCCGCCCCAATCCGTCCTCAACCTCCTCAGCGCTGGCGAAATCCGCCTCCGCTGCCAGCAACTCGGTATCGCTCAGCTCGACCGCAAGCGCACCCAGATCGAACTGCCCAATCCCAGCGGCAACAAAAAACAACCCATCAAGTCCTTCGTCGAGATGCTCCACCTCAAATTCGAAGACAAGCTCGCCCAGCCCTCCAGCGGCGCTCCGTCCACCCACGACCGCTCCATCGACCCCGGACTCCTGATGAAGCTCGTCAGCCGTAACACAAAACGCGGAGCCCAGTTCACCCCCCAGGGAATCCTCCGCTGGCCCATCTCATCCGCCCGCGCCGAAGACGTCCTCACCGAAACCCGAGCCCTGCTCGACGCCCTCACCACCACCCCAAACGGAAGTTAATCCGCCCACCTATTACCTTTGCCCGTTTCGTAGCTCTAATCCTTCGCCAGGCGGACCACCGCC
>DAICZO010000289.1 GCA_027311125.1 Acidobacteriaceae bacterium | reverse complement strand
ACCACCACCTGACCCCAACGACCACCGCCCCCTCATCGTCTGCTTCGGCGACAGTCTCACCGCTGGCTTCGGCACCGAACCCGGCCAAACCTACCCCGACTACCTCCAGGCCACCCTCGACGCCCGCGGCTACCACTACCGCGTCGTCAACCAGGGCATCAGTGGCAACACCACCAAAGACGGCGTCGAACGCCTCAGCTCCATCCTCACCCTCAAGCCCGCCCTCGTCATCGTAGAGTTCGGCGGCAACGACGGCCTCCGCGGCCTCCGCATCGAAGACTCCCGCGCCAACCTCGATCACATCGTCGCCACCCTCAAAGCCAGCGGAACCAAAGTCGTCCTCGCCGGCATCACCCTGCCTCCCGACTACGGCCCCGACTACATCCAGCAGTTCACCGCCACCTATGCCATCCTCTCGAAGAAGTACCACGTCCCCCTGCTGCCCTTCCTCCTCCAGAACGTCTTCGGCGTCGAAGGCATGATGCAGCGCGACCGCACCCACGCCACCGCCGCTGGCAACCAGATCGTCGCCGCCAACGTCCTCCACCTCATCCAGCCGCTCCTGAAAAAATAGCCCGCCTACCCCAGCACCACAATCGGCTGCATCAACGTCCCCGCAATACGCCGCGTAATCGCCAGCATCTCCGTCGGGCTCGTAAACACCTTCACCAGCGGCGCATTCGAGTACTCCGGCAGATTCACCTGCATCCCGTTCCGCAGCCGCCCCGCCATCTGTTCATCCACCGTCACTGCTGGCATCTCCGGCAGCAACGTCCGCGGATGCGGCAACCGCCCCGCAATCTCCTCCGCCGAAGCAAATCCCTTCAACTCCTCCACCGTAATCGCCTGCTCCAGCCCAAACACCCCCGCCCGTGTCCGCCGCAGCGCCGACAGATGCGCCCCACACCCCGCCATCTCGCCCAACTCCTGCGCTACCGACCGCACATACCCACCCGCCGAGACCTCCATCACAAACCCAGCCTCACCCGTAGCCACGTCCAGCCCCGTCAACTCAAACCGGTGAATCGTAATCCGCGCTGGCTTCACCGCCACCTCCACTCCCGCACGCGCCAGCTTATGCGCCGGAACCCCCTTGATCTTCTTCGCCGAAAACACCGGCGGCATCTGCTGCATCTCCCCGCGAAAGTGCTCCGCCATCACCTGCAGCTCCGCCAGCGATCGCTCCAGAGGACGCACCTCAGCCACCGCCGCCCCATCCGCATCAAAGCTGTCCGTAGCAAATCCGAACCGGATCGTCCCCTCGTAGTGCTTCTCCGCCTGCCCAAAGAACTGCGCCAGCCGCGTGTACTTCCCCAGCAGCAGCGGCAGAACCCCCGTAGCCATCGGGTCCAGCGTCCCTAAATGTCCAATGGACTTCTCGCCCGTGGCTCGGCGAACAATCGCAACTACGTCGTGAGAGGTAATACCGGAGGGCTTGTCGAGAATCAGGAGTCCATTCATGCTCAACCTAGACTACGCGGTCAAAGCCATCCTCGCGAAACCCACCGGCCCCATCACCGTCCCCGCACCAGCGACAAAAACTCATTCCGCGTCTGTAACTGCGACTTGAACACGCCCAGCATCGCCGACGTCACCGTCGAAGACTGCTGCTTCTCCACCCCACGCATCATCATGCACAGGTGCTCCGCCTCCATAATCACGGCTACTCCCTGCGGCTGAATCGCCTCCGTAATCGCCTCCGCCACCTGCCGCGTCAGACGCTCCTGCACCTGCAACCGCCGCGCAAACACATCCACCAGCCGCGGAATCTTGCTCAGCCCGATCACCTTGCCGTTCGGCACATACGCAATATGCGCCCGCCCATAAAACGGCAGCATGTGGTGCTCGCACATCGAGTAGAACTCCACGTCCTTCACAATCACCATCTCGTCGTAGTCCACGTCGAACAGTGCATCGTGCAGCACTTCGGTCACGTCCTGCGTGTAGCCCTGCGTCAGAAACGCCATCGACTTCTCGATCCGCTCTGGCGTCTTCAACAGCCCATCCCGGTTCGGGTCCTCCCCCATCCGGAGCAGCAGTTCGCGGTACAGGTCCTGTGTGGAGATCGTCTCCAGCGTAACTGCTTCTATCGTTGCCGAGTTGCTTGCCATAATGGGCCTTCCTTAGATACTGCCAACAGGTACGTCACTGCCGCCAGCGTAGTCAAACGAGTTATTGCTCGTCTCTTCCACATGCACTCGTTCCAACCGCGCTCCCGCAAACTGCTGGAAGATCTCGTGCACTGCAATACTTAGATTCTCCGTCGTAGACACCGTCTTCTCAAAGCGTTCCATCGTGTTCAAATTCGTGTGGTCAAACCGTTCCAGTAGATGTGTTCGTGCAAATCCATCCAACTCGCCCAGATCGCAAACCATGCCCGTCACTGCGTCCACCGGGCCGCGAAACGTCACCTGCACCACATAATTATGCCCATGCCCATGCGGGTTATTGCACTTACCAAACACCGCCCGGTTACGCTCCGCATCGTACGCCTCCGTATGCAACCGGTGCGACGCGCTAAAGTGGTACCGCCGCGAAAACTCAACAATCGGCACTCTCTGGCCCTGCCGCGACATCGCTTCAGCCATCAATCTCACCATAGTAGTCCGCAAACAAATCCGCCATCTCGTACACCCGTACGCGGTACAACTTCGCCTGCGGAATCTTCCCTTCCAGCCGCCGCCAGATCGCAACCGCGATATTCTCCGTCGTCGGAACCATCTCCTTGAACTCCGGCACCTCCAGGTTCAAATGACGATGGTCATACACGCTCACCACCTCGCGCTCCAGTATCTCCTTCAACTCCTTCAGGTCCACCACAAACCCCGACACCGGATCAACCTCACCCGATACCGTCACCTCCAGCGTGTAATTGTGTCCATGGCCGTTACGATTCGCGCACTTCCCAAACACGCGCTCATTCTCTTCCTGCGACCAGGAATCGATCCAGTAATAATGCGCAGACGAAAACTCAGCTTTACGGGTCAGTAAGATCATGTCTCCATTAGACGACACTTCACCACCCGTGGATGCACCCGAAAGCCGCAGATCCGCCCCAACCCGCATCTACCCCGCCGTATTGTAGGATCGTCCCTTCCAGACCACCGATTTGTTGATGCGATGGTGAATAAAACTCCGCACCAGCAAATACGCAAACAACGGAATCCCCACCACCGACACCGCCACATCCGCCGCCGGAAAATTCGACCGCGCCACCCGGCTGTAGTACCCCCACAACGTCCGCACCCACACCACCATGATCGCCGCCCGCTGCCACGTCACCAGCCACGGCAACCCGAACGCCAGCACCGGCAGCCCCACAAACAGCAACAACTGCAGCAGCCGCATCGACGCCAGCAGCAGCGGCCGCGGCAGCAGCAGCGCCAGGTTCTTCGTCCACCCCTCAATCATCTCCGCCGTCGTCCGGTACATCCGCGTCGAGACCGCATCCGGCGCATACCGAAAACGAATCACCCGCGGCCCCCGCTTGATGTTGTGCGCCAGGGCCACATCCTCCAGCACATTCTTCCCTACCGCCCTGTGCCCGCCCACAGAGAAATAAGCATCCCGCTCCACTAGCAGAAACTGCCCATTCGCCGCCGCCAGCCGCCTCCCCGGATCATTCACCTGCTTCGGCGGATACACGCTCGACAGCTCCGAAAATATCAACGGCATCACCGCCCGCTGCCAGAATCCCGTCACAATCTGCCGCGGCGAATACGACAGCAACAGCGCCTTATGCTTCTCCGCCTCGCGTATCGACCGCGAAAGGTCTCCCGCCTCATGCACCGTATCCGCATCGGTGAACAGCAGCCACCGCCCCCGCGAAGCCTGTGCCGCCGCCCAGCACGCATTCGTCTTCCCCGTAAATCCCCCTAGGCTGCTCAAATCCAGCGGTGGAGCCTGCATCACCCGCACCCCCGCATGGCTCGCCGCCGCCTCCGCCGCAATATCCCCAGTCGCATCCGCGGAGTCGTCATCCACCACAATCAACTCCCACTGCACCCCCAGCGCAAACCCCGGCTCCGACTGCACCAGCAGCGACGCCAGGCACGCCGGCAACGATGCCTGCTCATTCCTGGCCGGCAGTATCACCGTCAGTTCCAACTCCCCGTCAGCCTCCATCGCCATCCCGCCTTCGTCCCTCACTGCATCTCCGCTCACGACTTCGTATTATAGGAACCGGAGCCTATCGTGCGCACAGTTTGGACAAGTTTCTTCCTCACAATACTTCTCGTTTCCGGTTGCGACCGCGGAGACCACCCCGGACACATCGGCAACCCAGCCCCACAATTCGTCGTCTCCGACGCCACCCGCACCGTCGACCTCAGCAAACTTCGCGGACACATCGTCGTCCTCAATCTCTGGGCCACCTGGTGCGCCCCCTGCATCGACGAGCTACCCAGCCTCCTCGCCATGCAGCAAATCCTTCCCCAGGTTACCGTCGTCGCCATCAGCATGGACGAGGACCCCGACGTCTACCAGCACTTCCTCCAGCAAAATCACGTCAACCTCCTCACCGTCCGCGACCCCACCCAACGCATCAATCATCTCTACGGAACCGTCCAGATCCCCGAGACCTACGTCATCGACCGCCAGGGCATCCTCCGCAGAAAATTCGTCTCCGCCCAGAACTGGACCAGCCCCGAGATCATCGACTACCTCCGCAAACTCTAACCCACCCCAACCAACCACAAACCCCCGGGGCCCATGTCTCGCTCCTGAGACATGGGAACGTAAAACGCCCAGGTATTCCAAGCCTTAGCCTTCTACTCCCTATTCCCTACTCCCTCTTCCCTACTC
>DAICZO010000288.1 GCA_027311125.1 Acidobacteriaceae bacterium | reverse complement strand
ATTGGTGGGGTTGGGGGCAACGCCGTGAGGTGGGTGGGAAGAGAGATGAGTTCGGCGTGTTGGAAGCGAGTGGGGTGGATGGCGGCGGCTATACAGGCCAATCCCTGCAGCAGCGTGGGGGCGGGGGTGTTGAGGTACTGATCGGGGATGCAGAAGACGCGGCGATTGTGGACGGCGTTGAGGTGTTGCCAGTTGCGCTGGGCGATGACTTTTTCGAGGGGGACTCGGTTCCCTGCTCCGCACCAGGCGAAGAGCAGGATGTCTGGGTTGGCCGCGGCGATTTGTTGTGGGGTGGTGTGGGAGCCGGGTTCGCCGAGGAAGCGTCCGCCGGCAGCGGAGACGAGTTCGGCGACCCAGTGCGGGGAGTGGAGGAGGGGCTTGCCCCACTCCTCGCAGTAGACGAGAGGTGGATGAGTGGAGATGGCGGCGGTGCGGGTGGCTTCGATGGCTTGGGTGAAGTGATCGATGAGGGCCTGACCGGAGGCGGGTGCGGCGGAGACGGCTGCGATGAGGCGGATGTCGTTGAAGATATCGGCCAGAGAGTGGGGGGCGAGGGTGAGAACGGGCAGGCCGGATTTGAGGATGGCGGCCAGAGATTCCAGACGGTAGGGGACGCTGGCGAGCACGAGGTCGGGGTGGGTGGCGTGGAGGAGATCGAGGTTGCTGGAGTGGGCGCTATTGGGACGATCATTGCCGGGATGATCGTTACCAGGACGATCGAAGGACCAACTGTCCTGGAGGATGGGCAGATTGCGGGCGGCTAGTTCGGGTAGAGCCTCGATGCAGTAGCGGGTGCAGGCGCAGAGGAGGTCGAGGCGGCCAAGTGCGTGGAGGGTGAGGGTGATGGATGGCTGGAGCGAGGCGATGCGCATGGGCTACTCAACCGGTGGCTTGGCGTAGTAGCCGTCGCGGGCAATGACGGAGTATTTGACGGGCTTGCCTTTTTCGTCCTGCATACGGAGGGGCTTGCCTTCACCATCGACGAGGAGGACTTTGACTTTGCGGTAGGTTCCGTCGTTGTGGTTGTTGGTGGGGCGGTAGGTGATGACGTACTCGTTGCGGATGGAGTCGTTGATCTGGGCGAAGATGTCGGGGAGCGCGCCCTGGAAGAGTGGGTTGAAGCTGAGCCCGCCGGTCATGGAGGCGAAGGTGCGCATCTGGTTTTCTGCCTGGAGGTAGTTGAGGCGCTGGATACCGCCCATGGCTCCCTGGGCATCGGCTAGTTCGCGGATGAAGGCTCCGGTGCCTATGGTGAAGATGGTGACGTTGGGGGTGGCTTTGATTTTGGCCAGGATTTTGTCGAGGGTGATCTTGGAGAACGTGTCGCGGCCGGTACCGATGAGGATGATGTACTTGCGGCCTTCGATACGGCTGGTGCGGTCGAGGGTCTCGTAGAGGGCGTCGAAGAGGTCAGTGTCGGAGAAGCCGGGGATGACGAGGGAGGAGATGGCCTGGCCGACGATCTGCTTGTTGTTGGTGAAGTCGGTGAGGATATGGGTGCGAAGGTCGTAGGTGACGACGGCGATGTAGTCGTCGGGGCGGAGCGACTGGAAGAACGAGTAGGAGGCGTTCTGCATGTCGTTGATGAAGTAGTAGCTGTTGGCGGCGAACTCCAGCAGCATGACGGCGGTAATCGGAGCCTGGGTGGTACGGATACTGGTGACCTGCTGCTCGACGCCGTCTTCGAGAACGACGAAGTTGTTGGCTTTTAGGCCGGGGACGAACTGGTGGGTCTTATCGAGGATGACGTTGACGTCGAGGTTGACGATGGGGACGTCGACACGGAGGGAATAGGTCTCGTTGTTGGGGTTCTTGACCTTGGGC
>DAICZO010000286.1 GCA_027311125.1 Acidobacteriaceae bacterium | reverse complement strand
CCATCGCCAACGCAGCATCAAAATCCAGCACCACTAAAGGCGTCTTATCCATCTCTCCCCCATCACCTGCATCACTGGAAAATACAAAATAAAGCCCCGGGCTGCATCGCCCGGGGCTTCATCCACATCCTCGTCCGTTGGCCTACTTCTTCTTGCCAGCCTTGTAGGTCGATTCCACCTTCGCGCCAATACCGCTCAGAATGGCCTTCACCTCTTCCGCACGCGGACCAGTCGGAACCAGCTCCAGATAGGTCTGGTACGCCTCCACGCATCCCGGAGGAGCCGTGATCTTCTGCGTCTTCGGATCAACCGTAGCCTTCGGAATCAGCGCCTGGCCCTTGATGTAGTACGCATCGGCACGCTTCGGATCGGCAGCAATCGCCTTGTCCGCCGCCGCTGCCGCATCATCCGTCTTGCCCATGTTGTAGAACGTCGCTGCCTCGTTGTAGTAGTACGTGCCCGCGCTGGTCGGCAAAGCTTTCGCTGCCGCATCATACGCATCCGCCGCACCCTTCGAATCGCCCTGCTTGATCAGCGCCTGTCCCAACTGGCTATACGCAACACCAGCCGTCTCCGGGCTCGGCTTCTTCGCAGCAGCATTCAGATCGGCAGCTTTCTTATACGAGGCCGCGGCATCCGTGTACTTCTGCAAAATCGCCGGATCATTCGCCGGCTTACCCGCCGCCTTCGCGGCCTTCGCATCCGTATCGGCAGAACCCAACTGACCATCGGCCAGCGCAATCCACAGAATCGCCTCATCCGGCTTCGACGTCGTCGCCTGCTGCATCGCCGTAATCGCCGAGGCATAATTGCCCGCCTTGTTATCGGCGCGTGCCTGCTGCAACAACGCATTCAGATTCGCAATCTTCGAGTTCGCTGCCATCACCTCGGCGTTCTTCTTCCGGAACTCCTCCAGTTGCTTCTTCTCTTCCGGCGTCATCTTGTCGATATATTCCTTGCGTGACATATCGAAGTTCACCGTCTTGTCTTCACCCGCGGCGAACACCACACTCTCAACAAAGTCCAGGCTCTTGTCATCGACAAACACGATCGCCACATAGTTGTTCGGCGCAATCCCAGTGCCGGTGTAGTCGCCCGTCGCCGAGATCGGGAACGTGTACGCATACTTGCGGGTCTTCGCGTCCGATGTACGGTCCGTCGTCAGCCGAACTTCACCCCGCGTCAGCGGTGCTCCAATCGCGTTGTTCACATGTCCGTGAATGCTTGCCGGCTTGTCCTGCGCCATCGCACGCAAGGTCTGCCCCATCACCAGAACTGCCACGAGCGCTACTGCCACAATGCTGCCCAACTTCAATCCAGATCGCTTCATAGGTCCTTCGTCTCCTGCGTCATGTCCCAGACGCTTAATCTCGTACTACCCTTCGCAGCCACTTCTCACGCGTGTTCTCGAAAAACCTTCAGCTTGCCTGTACATATGGTAGCGGATCAGCGGCACCAGCTTCGCGAAATGCTCGCAGCCGCAACACGCAGCTCTCGCACACGCCGCAAGCTTCGGTTTCACCCGAATAGCATGACCAACTTACATGCAATGGTGCGCCCAGTTCAACCCCCAGCCGCACAATCTCGCTCTTCTTCATCCCAATCAGCGGGGTCTCCACCCGGATATCCCCCTCCTTCGTCCCCTGACGAATCAACTCATTGAACGCCGCGTAATACGCAGGTCGGCAGTCCGGATAGCCCGAACTGTCCTGCTCCACCGCCCCAATCATCACCGTGCCAGCCCCCAGAACCTCTGCCCAGCTCACCGCAGCCGAAAGAAAATGCGCATTCCGAAACGGTACATACGTCACCGGAACCTCACTCCCCTCGCGCGCGCTCATCCCCGCATCCTCCACAGGAGCCTCCGGCACCGCGATCCCCGCATCCGTCAGTGCCGATCCGCCAATCCGCCGGAACAGGTCCATCTTTAGCGCCATCAACTCCTTCACCCCAACCAGACGCGCTACCTCCCGCGCCGATTCCAACTCCCGCGCCTCGGTCCGCTGCCCATATCTGAAGTGCAGCGCATACACCTCATAGTCCCGCGCCGCCAGCGTTGTACACACGCACGAGTCCATCCCGCCCGAAAGACACACCACCGCCCGCGGCCGCACCACGTCTGCCTTATTCGCCAAACTCATCCGCTTCCCCTACCTCATTGCCCGCGCTGTCCAGCAACTCTCTGGCCGCCGCTTCGTCCTTCCGATGCACCTGCAGCCGTACCCGAAACGCCAGCGCCAGCATGTTGTTCGCGTTCTCGCCCTGCAGAAAACACTCGATCCCCGCCGACTCCAGCATCCCTTTCGCCATCTGCGCGTTCACCGGCTCCAGAAACTTCCCCACCGTCACATAATTCTCTGCGTCCTGAACCCCATTGTCCGTCATCGTCTCCCCTTCAACTATCGAAACTCGTACCGACTCACACTCTCCATCAGATGCAGCCAACGACCACACCGCTCACTTCGCCTCGTACGACTGCAAATGAAACGTGATCGTCCCCCAGAACAGCCGCGCCCGTATCTGCACGGGTATATGCCGCGCATCGTCCGTGTACCAGATCCAGATCTCCCCGCGGTTCTTCACCACGCCTTCCTCCGCCGTCGGTTGCACCCGAATCGTCTGGAAAGTCCCCGCCGGCGTCTTCACCTCTTCCTTCGCCTCCACCTTCATCGTCACCGTCACCGTGCGCATCGAGTCAGCCAGCGGAAAACGAATCTGCTGCCCCACCACCAGCGGCTGCGAAGCCGCATAAAAAATCGCCGAGAGCGAGTCCGTCACGCACGCCGGTATCGACGCCGTCAGCGTCTTCGACGTCCCCTTCACCACGTTCTTCTCCATCTGCGTCTGCCTGCACGCCTGGTAGTTGAACGTCAGGTCCGTCGTCACCCGCCGCCGACCCTCCAGCAACTGCTTGCTGAAGCCCGTCGAGCAGCCTGTCTTCGTATCAAATCCCGCCTGAAACCGGTCCACCACCGGAAACAACATCGTCACCGCGCCCACCGAATCCGCAGTCGCCGAAATCTTCTGCACGCTCCCCTGCTGCTCCAGTTGGAACACCGCCGTCCCCGCCGTAAACACCCGCCAGTCCACCGTAAAACTCAGCGTCTGCTTCTGCGGAAACACGTATCCCGGCACCGGGGGCTGCAGCGTCGGTATCACCACTGGCTGCGCCGCAGGCCGCGGACCAAATAGCTGCGCCCGCCCGCGAGACTCGCCCGCCAGCAGCACCGCAAACAACACCACGAGGGAAAATAAAACCGAATCGCGCTTGAACAGAAGGCAGCTCACTAACTATCGAAGTCTGGGCCGTCGCCTGTCCGAGTTTCTAGCGACTCAGGTACAGAAACTTGATCGCCAGCGCGGCATAGATCGCGATGGCACCCATACTGGCATTGTACTCGCGGTGATGCAGATACAGCTCCCGCGAAAAACGGCCCGCCTCATCCTCCGTCGCCGCCGCCCGCAACCGCGGCAACAGCCGAGGAACCCGCGCCGCATACGCATCGAACCCCGCAAAGTGCTCCCGCAGGTACGCCTCCTCGCTCTGGATCGTCGGTACGTAAATCACCGCAAACAACGCCGCCAGCACCACCAGAATCACCCAGTTCCACGCCGCCAGCCCAAACCCGAACGCAATCATCATGCTCCCCAGGTACAGCGGATTCCGCGTATGCCCATACGGCCCCGTCCGCGTCAGCTCCGCATTCTTCCGCACATATCCCGCCGCATACGCCCGCAACCACACCCCCGGAACCACCAGCACCAGGCTCGCCAGCATCGTCATCCACGTCGGTTGTGCCCGCCACAAAAATACCGCTGCAAACACAAACCCGAGCGGCACTCGGATCCGCCGTGCTATCCGCTGCCACTGCGTACGTTCGCTCAATCCAACACCTCACTCCCCAAACTCATGCCAACTCCGCCCAGCCATGACGCCCAGCCCAGCCGAATCCCGTCCCTACAGTCTCTCTCAAAACTCCCCCTGCCCCAAAACCTACCAGCCCAAAACCGCTCTCGCCGCCGCCACCACGGCATCCACACCAATCTTCTTCAGCCCTGCCACGGTCTCCGTCCGCCGCGCATGGCTGGTCACGCTGGCCTCATCCCGCAGCACTCGCGCCCTTGTCCCATACGGCCCTGTCCGTCTCGGATCAGTCGGCCCAAACAGCCCCACCACAGGCCTCTCAAGCGCCGCCGCCAGATGCAGTGGTCCCGTATCTCCAGCAATCACCACCTCGGCCCGCCGCACCATTGCCATCATCTGCGCCACGGAGCAGGGAACCGCC
>DAICZO010000283.1 GCA_027311125.1 Acidobacteriaceae bacterium | reverse complement strand
CGGGCGGGGGGTCGATCGACAATATCGCAAACTTTTTTGCAGCACGTGGGCAAAAAGTGGGTGGATTGAAGGTTGGGCGACCCAAACTGGAGGTTCCAGAGGCGGTTGGGAAGACGGGTTTGAAGCAGGGAACGCGGGTTCGTCACCCGAAGTATGGTGAAGGAACCGTCTTTCGTCGCGAAGGCGATGGGGATGACGCGAAGATTACAGTACAATTTCAACAGCACGGCGTGAAGAAGCTGGTGGAGAAGTTTGCCCAGTTGGAGCGCCTGTAACAGTTCCGAAAAATCGCACTTATAGAAAGATTGGCAACCGAACCATGGCAAATACCAAGAGCATTACCGATGTCCAGGAGCGCAAGAAGGTAAAGCGCGCAGCACGCAAGGCAGCAGCACCGAAGGCACCTCGCACGGGCGCACGCGGCGAGAACAAGGCCAAGATCAAGAAGGCTGCGCTGGGCAAGAGCAAGCGCTAACAACTGACTTGTTCCGCAGCGCTGGAGAGCCGTCAGGCGTCTTCGGCACTGCGGAACAAGTGCAGCGCATATTTCTGTTGTGCCCGTGCAGTCTGTGGGCGATAGTACGCAGTAGGACTTCCCCGAAACAATCCATTGTTTGAGGTAAGCGCACTGGCCAGGCAGATTTTTGCACGAAAATCGATCGACAAGCTGATTCACGAATCGGAGCTGCCGGAGAACGCGCTGAAGAAGACGCTGGGCCCGGTGAGCCTTACTGCGCTTGGCGTTGGCGCGGTGATTGGGTCAGGGATTTTTACCGTGATCGGCACGGCGATCGCTGGCGAGAAGTTCGATACCACATCGATTATTCGTGCTCCGGTACTGGATTACCTGATTCACCACAGTGCATTGGCAGGCCGTCCGGGCGCAGGACCGGCGCTGGCCGTATCGCTCATGCTGGTGGCAGTTGTCTGCGGACTGACGGCGCTTTGCTATGCAGAGCTGGCCTCGATGATTCCGATTGCAGGTTCGGCCTACACCTATAGCTATGCGACGCTGGGCGAACTGGTGGCATGGATCATCGGCTGGGACCTGATTCTGGAGTATGCCGGCAGCAACATGGCAGTGTCGGTAGGCTTTGCGGCGCACATGGTGGATCTGCTGGACTGGTTCGGGTTTCATCCTTCGCTGCGGTGGATTTCGCCTGCCTATCTGCCAGCTGGCTTGCAGGACCTGCAAGGCCACGACCTGTATCTGCCGGGGTGGCACTTCGGCTTTGATTGGCCGGCGTTCCTGATTGTGATGCTGCTGACGGTGGTGCTGGTGCGCGGCATCCGCGAGTCGGCGGAGACGAACAACGTGATGGTGCTGCTGAAGCTGCTGGCCATTCTGTTGTTTATCTTTGCGGGCGCCCACTTTATCAAGCCGACCTACTACCACCCGTTCTCGCCAAATGGCTGGTCGGGCGTACTGACGGGCGGCTCGATCATCTTCTTTACTTATATTGGTTTCGACTCGGTCTCGACGGCTGCGGAAGAGTGTCGCAATCCGCAGCGCGATGTACCGATCGGCATCATTGCCACGCTGATTATCTGCACGATTCTATACATTGGGGTTGCGGTGATTCTGACCGGGCTGGTGCCCTGGCAGAGCATGGTGGACGATGCCGCGCCGGTGGTGAATGCGCTGAAGAAGCTGTCGCTGCTGCCGGGCGGGCACAACCTGCGGTGGGTGCGACTGGCGGTACTGTTTGGCGCAATGATGGGGATGATCTCGTCGATCCTGGTGTTCCAACTGGGGCAGTCGCGGGTGTGGTTTGCGATGTCGCGGGACAAGCTGCTGCCGGGGTTCTTCGGCAAGGTGCATCCGCGGTTTCGGACGCCTGCGGTGGCGACCTGGGTGGCTGGTATCGTGGTGGGGATTCCGGCTGGGCTCTTTGATATCGGCACGCTGACCGATCTCTCGAATATCGGGACGCTGTTTGCGTTTGCGCTGGTCTCCATTGGCGTGATCGTGCTGCGGATACGGGAGCCGGAGCGCAGGCGTGGGTTCCGAGTACCGTTTGGGCCGGTGATTCCGGTGCTGAGCGTGGCGTTCTGCGTACTGCTGATGATGGGGCTGCCGATTATTACCTGGATGCGGTTCTTTATCTGGCTGGTGATCGGACTGCTGATCTACTTCTTCTACAGCCGCAAGCGCAGCGAGTTCTACAAGCCTGAGAGTTTGTAGGCCAGCCTACGCAGTTTCATTCCACAACAACAGACTCTGGAACGGCGGTGGCGCGGACAGGTAGCTCCACGACTACCGCAGCCCCGCGTGGATGCAGGTTGAAGGCGCGGATCTCGCCGCCATGTTCGCGGATGATACCGTAGCAGACGCTGAGACCGAGGCCGTTGCCTTCACCGGGTTCGCGGGTGGTGTAGAAGGGGTCAAAGACTCGTCCAGGCTCGGGAAATCCTGGGCCGGTATCGCTGACGATGACCTGCAGTGCGCGGGTATCGGAGCTGATCATGACGCGGATGGAGTGGTCTGGTGTGGACTCCTTAGCGACGGCCGTGTCACTAGCTTGCGCAGTGCTGATGGCCTGTGCGGCGTTGTTGAAGAGATGCTCGAGCACCTGGCGAAGGCGGTCGCGGTTACCAAGCACGGGGGGTATCTGGTCAGCCGCCTGCACGACGAGGTGCACGCCGCGGAGGCGGAGGGTATCGACGCAGTC
Source organism: Acidobacteriaceae bacterium (assembly GCA_027311125.1). Taxonomy (GTDB): domain Bacteria; phylum Acidobacteriota; class Terriglobia; order Terriglobales; family Acidobacteriaceae; genus Edaphobacter. The sequence continues at coordinate 7,282 of DAICZO010000283.1, read as the reverse complement.
GGCGGCCAGCTCCTGCACCAGCTCCGGCATGGCGACCGGTGCCTGGGTCTGGACTGCGGGCCGGCAAAAGTCGAGCAGGCTTTGTACGGTTTCGCGCATGCGCAGGGCTTCGCGAGCGATAGTGACGGCATCCTGGCGCACGCGCTCCTCTCCGGAGGTGGCGGCGATAAGTTCGGCATAGCCGAGTACGGCGGTCAGCGGATTGTTGAGTGCATGGGCGACACCGCCGGCGAGTTGACCGAGCCCAGCCAGCTTCTCCGTACGGAGCAGCCGATCAGCCAAGGCAGCGTTCTCCAGGGTGCGCGCCAGCTTGACGGCCAGAGCCTCCAGCGGGTTGACCAGATCCGTCGCGTTGGCCAGGTTGGTGCAGACGGCCAGCGCACCGACCATGCGGCCACCGGTGGTCCAGAGTGGCGCCGCGATGATCCGACCTTGAGCTGGCGGCTTTGCCGGTCTGCCCCGAGGCATCTTGACCGGAGGTCGTGGCTCCTCCATGCTGCATGGAGGCAAGTCCAACACCAGACTTCTGGTTCCGATGGGAAGAAGGGAGCGGCCATCAGGGGCTGCGGGGTCAGGGTTTGCAATGGCCGCGCGCTCGGGGACCCGCTGGCCCCAGTGGATGAGTGCGTCAAGGGTGTGTTGGTCCATGGCGGTGCTGGCTGCCACGTAGATTCGGCCTTCGGGGTCACGTACCAGCAACGCGACCCGGGGGAATGCGCTCATCTCCGCGACGACCTTGCAGACACGGTCGCCGAGGACGTTTATCGCGCCGTCGTCGGGCATACGGGCATCGAGCCGGGCGTAGGCCTCCAGCTCCAGCCGCACACGGCGGTCGCGCTGCCGGTCGTCCACGCGCAGCCGCATCTGCTGTACCAGCAGACGGATAGCGACGCCGCTGCAGAACAGTCCAGCGAGGCTGGCACGATGCTCCACAAGAAATTCGAAAATCTCACTTGCCCATGCCAGCATCGACCAATCTCCCTGTCCTGCGTCTATTCTTAGTAGGGTGCTGCGGCAGCCGTGGCCGCGCACGCCCAGAGACACAGGAGTGGATTTCCCATGAAACGACGCATCCCGCTGACTGCCAGCCTTGTTGCCCTGCTGCTTCTCACGCTATCGGCAGAATCCCGGGCGGTGTGGGCTGGTGTTGCAAATCCAGCCAGTTCCGCTGCTGCCGCCGAGGACGCAGCCGGATTCGGCCCGCTGGATCCAACCCCACCCAGCGGTCTCACACCGCAGCAGATTATCGAGAAATTTGCGGCGCGTGAGTCCGTGTTCAACGACGCACGCAAGAACTACACCTTTCGTCAGTCGGTGAAGGTGGACACCATCTCCGACGATACGAACCGCCCGGACGGTGAGTACCAGCAGGTGACGGATATTCTGTTTGACCGCGATGGCAAGCGGGAAGAGCATGTGGTGTTCGCACCGCAGAACACGCTGGAACGGGTGATGATGTCGCCCGCAGACTTCAAGGATATTGAGCAGCGACTGCCGTTTGTGCTGACCACCGAAGACCTGCCGCAGTATGACATCACCTACCTGGGACGACAGAAGGTGGATGAGTTGGACACGTACGTTTTTTCCGCCGGGCCGAAGACGTTGGAGAAGGGTAAGCGCTACTTCCAGGGCAGGGTGTGGGTGGACCAGCAGGACTTTCAGATTGTGCTGATCAACGGGAAGAACGTGCCCGACGACAAGCGTAAGGGTCACGAAGATCTGTCGCCGCCGTTCACGACCTACTACGAGCAGGTCGATGGCAAGTACTGGTTCCCGACGTACACCAAGGCGGAGGGCAACCTGCATTTCTCCGGTGGCAACGGGTACATGAGCCAGGACGTCCACCTGCGGACGGTGGTGAAGTACACCGACTACAAGCAGTACCGCGCGACCAGCAAGATCATCTATAACGGTCAGGATATTACCAATAACAAGGAGACCGGCGAGCCGACGACACCACCGGCCGCAGCACCAAAGTAGCTCAGTTCGGCAGTGTGGCATGGCTGTAACACTCAACAAGGAAGCCCCCGAATCGTCTTCGGGGGCTTCCTTGTTTTCGTGCGGTCGTACAGCCTGCGCGATGCAGAGTTGGTTATTTGTTACCGAAGTTGATCGAGAAGATGAACTCCCGGGGTGCGCCAGGATCGACGAGGGTATAGCCGCCAAAGCTGGTGCCGAAGTAGCCGCCGCTGGTGATGTACGCGGTCGGGTTATAGCGCTTGTTGAGCAGGTTTTCGAGCCCCACGGAGAGCTTGATGGGAGCATCAGCAAGACGGCCCGGAAGCAGGCGATTGATGTTCCCATCCATGTTGAAGTTGACGACACCATAGCCCGGAGTGGTCTGCTGCGTGGGCGCATTGGTGACGTTGCTGAAGAGATAGCGCTGGCCAACGTACTGCCACCACAGGCCGGGAGTGAGGACAAAGCGATGGCTATCGGTCTGGAAGGTGGTGGTCAGCCCCATGTTCGTGGTGTAACGGGGAGAGTTGGAGATGGGCAAACTACGGTAGTCGTTGGTGGAGCCGCTCGGTACGTAGTGGAGAAAGTAGTCATGCTGGATGATGGCGTTGCCATGCAACTGGAAGTAGTGCATGGGGGATTCGTCGAAGTTGATGGAGACACCGTTGAACATCGCCGAGGCGAGCGCGATCGTCGCGGGCAGCGCGAGGTTGGAGGTCTGGGTGATGACGGTCTCATCGGTGAGCTTGTCGCTGAAATAGGTTGCATCGAGCGAGCAGGTACCCATGATGGCCAGCGGGCATTTGCTGACGAGGAAACCAGCTTCCGTGTTCTGGCTACGAAGCGGCTTGAGGGTGGTGAGATCGACGCCAGTAGCGGGACGACCTGCACCAAAGGCGCTATCGGTGGGGTTCTCGAAGCTAATTGCGAAGTTGCCGTGGAAGGTCAGCCAGTCGGTTGTAACGTACTGCGCACCGACCGACGGGGAGAACTTCAGGAAGTTCTTGTGGGTGGCAGGCGAAAGATTTGGATCGTTAGCCGGGTTGGCATTGGGGAAGGTTGAGAGACCGATGTTGTAGAAGTGAGTGCGGAACAACTGCTCGGCTGCACCTGGCGTCACGATCAGCTTATCGTGGAAGAGGCTGATGCGATCTTGCAGGTAGAGGAACGCGTAGTCGTTATCGAGATGATCCTCATTGAAGAAGTTAGGGTTGGTGATGCTGGTGCCCTGGGATGGATTGAACAGGGAGACGGGGTTGTTATACCCGCCATGAATCCAGTATCCGCCGAAGCTGACGGTGTTGTGGGGCAACTGGAGCGAGAGATCGGTACGGTCTCCGATGGTGTTGGAGGCGGCGTCGTACCACTCATGCGAGTTGCCATACTGGGGGCCGTAGAAGTTCGTGACACGGTCGTGCAGGCGATAGCCGTGACGGAACCACTCCTCCGTGTTGAAGGTGAGCCGAGGTGAAAGAGCCAGGTTCAACTTGGTGTAGACAATATCGCTCTGGGTCTTGATGTGTTTGTACCAGAGGTCTTTTGCGAGTGAGGAGTAGAAGCCGCTGGACTGCTGACTATACAACTGGGCATTGGCCGGGACGGTGGAACCGGCACCAGCATCGACCCCGTACAGCCCCTGCGTAGTGACGATATCTCCGTTCTGGTTGACGTCGAGCAGGGGGATGAAGTTCGGGCGGAACTCCGTATTGCGTCCGTGATAGTAGCCAAAGCTCAAGCTGCCGTTGATGAAGTCGTGCTCGGCCTTGACGAAGGCAGAGTAACCGGAGGACGGTGCGTTGAAGGTGGGGATACCGGTGGTGCCTACGCGAAAGGTATCGTTGGAGGCGTAGCCGGATGCCAGCAGCATCGACCAGCCGCGGTAGAGCCCAGAGTTGGCGATGAAGTGGGTAAGGGTGGTGTTATAGCTGCCATAGTCCGTACCAAAGGCGATGGTTGCGCCCGGGGTGCTCTTGGGCTGCACGGGGATGTAGTTGATGGTGCCACCGAGGCTGTCGAACCAGCGATTGGACGGTGCGCCCGGGCCGTAGTCGACGTTGATGTCGGAGATCATATCGGTGATGGGAATCTGGGTCGTCTGCCACTGACCGTTGTTCGCGATCATATTGTTCATCGGGATGCCATCAAAGAGAAAGCTGATGCCGTTCTTGAGCACGTCGCCGTTGACGCTGGACCAGCCGCCCTTGATACCGCGTACGACCACTTCGCTGCGGGCCGTTGCTGCTACACCGCCGTAACCGTACACAAAGACACCGGGAGCTGCCGTGAGCGCCTGCGCCGCACTGCCAAAGGGGCCGGCTACCCCTTCAATCTCTGCACGCGAGATCGTTGCCTGGGTGACCGAGGTCTCCGGAGAGCCTTCGGCGGTAACCGTGACCGACTGCGCTACGGAATTGGTACGGATCATTACCTGGAAGGCGAGCGATTGGCCATCGGCAAGATGAACAGCCTTCTGGTGATAGTCATTGAAGCCGTTCATGGTGATGGTGAGTTCATAGCTGCCTGGTTCTAGCCCGGTTAAATCGAAGGCGCCATCGGGGCCAGTGATGCTCTTGGTCACCACTCCGCTGGCCTCATTGGTGAGCACCACACGAGCGCCGGCGATACGCGTGCCGGACGGGTTTGCTGCACTGACATGCAAGCTTGCGGAACCTTGCGCGTATGCCAGATGTCCAGAAAACTGGAGCACGAGCATGAACACACAGAGAGATACGATCGAACGAACCAGCTTCATGTGGCCTCACAGGGATCAGTATGGGAAAACACTCTGTCGTCTTTGTTCCGGGCAACACGGTGCAGCAGCACACTGCGCACCTGCGCTGGCCCACGCCCTGAGGGGGCGTTTGATCGATACGGCACGAGCACGTTCATGGTGAACTACGTTCGACCAACGCAAGTTGAATGCTGTATCAACAATTTGTGAATTGACGAGATCGCTGACGCATCGCAATGCGCGTGAGCGTTACGACACCTACCATGCGGATGCTCTGCATGGGACGGAACATCATGGAGACCAAGGCAGGGAGAGAAAACCCGCATGAGTTGCAGGCTTCAGTAACGGGCGGATCATGCAACCACGAAGCGCAGGGGAGTCAATGCCGCCATCCAAGGGCAGGCACCGGTTTCCATCGCATTTGCACCGCTGCTGGGTTAGGCAGCAGTCTACGACTCGAAGTAGAGATATTTGCGCCACGCGGCATCGGCACTGCCGATCATGCGCATGATGTGGCGCGAGGTGTGCAGGCTGAAGGGACGCGGCTCGCGCAGCAGCTTCATATCGGTGAGTTCGTGCAGCATCTGGTTGCCTTTGCGGCGATTGCAGTTGTGGCAACAGGCCACCAGATTCTCCCAGGTGGAGAGTCCACCACGCGAGCGCGGAATGACGTGGTCCAGCGTGAGTTCGGCAGCGGTGAGCACGACCTGGCAGTACTGGCAGGCATTGCGATCACGCAGCAGAATGTTCTTTCGGCTGAGCGCACGCGTCTGGTGCGGGATGCGGCGATACTCCAGCAGCCGAATGACGCTGGGCATCGCGACACGCATGCGGGCCGCGTGCAACATGGCTCCCTGCTCCTCTTCGGTGCGGGCCACACCCTTGAGCACGAGCACCAACGCGCGCTTGGCTCCGCAGATGTTGATGGGTTCGTAGCTGGCATTCAGCACCAGCACCGGAGTCTGCATGGCAGGCTGGCGAAAGGTACCTGCCCGTACTTCGGACTCCGTGACGGCCCGTGCTGCGCCCTTGGCCGCGCCGTGCTGCGAGCCGAATCCCGCGTGTCGATTGCCACTCAGTCGTTGCTTCCGCATCTTCCCCGTTTGCATCGCAAAGCCCTCCGGAATCTCAATCTCTTTCAGCACCAGATGGTTCGACATCTGGTGCTTGCTACTCGTCCACTCGCAGGTTCATCCGAGCGAGTCGCTCCAACGAGCGGTCATCTCTGTCTGCGCCCGTGCGAGGGTTGCAACCCAGACTTTGCTGGCCCCGGCACGAAGCAGGACGCGTGCGCACTCGCGTGCGGTGGCGCCGGTGGTGTAGATGTCGTCGATCAGCAGCACCTCGCAGCCGAGGATCGGTGCATCGGGCTGCACCGCAAACGCTCCCTGCAGATTGCGGCTGCGGCCTTTGGGAGTGAGCGCAAACTGGCTCTCCGTATCCCGGACCCGGCGCAGGGTGCCATGCGTAGCTCGCAGTATCCAGGTGGGCTGGCTAACGCTCAAGCGGGCCAGGGCCGCATCCGCCAGCAGTACCGCCTGGTTGTATCCGCGCTGCCGTTCTTTAGCTGGAAAGAGTGGCACTGCAATGACCAGCAACTCCTGCGCTGCGTCCGCGTGCAACATGGCAATGGCATTGGCCAGCATCGCCCCCAGCGGCTTGGCGATGCTGCGCACGCGCTCATACTTCAGCAGGTGAACCATCTCGCGCAGCTCATCCTGATAGACGCCATAGGCGACGGCGCGTTGGAAGCTGGGCCGTGTGTCCCAGCACTGGGCACAGAGCAGTTGCTCCACCGGCATCTGCTGGGCGACGCGCTCATCTTCCATGCCCAGAGCCTCACCGCAGCACCCGCACAGCATCATCGATTGTGGCTGGATTTGTGCGACGCACGCATCGCAAACAGGAGAGAAATCAGCACGCAGCAGAGGCCCGCCACACGCCCTGCAGTCCGCAGGAAAAAATATTGTTGCCAGATCGTCCGCAAGCGCTCGCGCTACCCTGCCTACCCCAGAGCCCGATCTTCGCAGTGCATATACGACCGAACGACGTTCTACTTGCCCACCGGGATTGAACCCAGGCGGCCCACCGGGTGGAGACCCCGTGGCACTTCCGAGCGCATTGTCATTCAAGCATTCGCTGAAGACGCACCTCACTCGCCGGCGCTCCAGGTCGGTCGGACCGCGCCATGCCCGCAGTATATGCCCACTTGCGCCGTAAATGCCAATCAATTTCCCGTGGCAGGGCCTGCTCGGACGGCTATACTCCCTGCATGCGCCGCCTAACTCTTCTGCTCGCAACACTGTTCAGTACTCTGCCGCTGATGGCACAGACCCACCCGAGCCAGCAATCGATTCAGGTCTCCTTCCCGGCCAGCAAGTCCGCAAAGCCGCTGGACGGACGTGTGCTGTTTCTGCTTTCGACCGATGCCTCCGACGAGCCGCGCAACCAGATCAACGACACGCCTCGCACCCAGATTGTCTTTGGCACTACGGTCGACGGACTCGCCCCCGGGCAGCCTGTGACGATCAACGACCATGCCGCCGGCTACCCGTATCGGAGCCTCAGCGAGGTTCCGCCGGGCGACTACTT
>DAICZO010000278.1 GCA_027311125.1 Acidobacteriaceae bacterium | reverse complement strand
GAGTATATGGAGGTTGCGCTGGAGCCTTTGCGGCGACCGAAGTTTCTGCCGATCGTCTCGTCGAACACGCTGGCGAGCACAATGCTGAAGAAGGCGAATGGCCGCGTGGATGGCCTGATCGTGGAGATGCGCACGGCGGGCGGACACAATGCGCCACCGCGTGGGAAGGTGCAGTTATCCGATGCGGGCGAGCCTGTGTATGGCGAGCGGGACGCGATTGACCTGGCGAAGCTGCGGGAGTTGGGCGTGCCTTTCTGGCTGGCGGGAGGCTATGGATTTCCTGAGAAGCTGCAGGAGGCGTTGGCTCTGGGAGCGGCAGGGATACAGGTTGGAACGGCGTTTGAGTTTGCGGATGAGTCTGGCTTGCGTGTGGACTACAAACGAGATTTGCTGGCGAAGGCAGTTGCCGGCACGGCGCATGTGTTTACCGATCCGCTGGCGTCACCGACTGGCTTCCCGTTCAAGGTGGCGCAGTTGGAAGGGACACACTCGGAGCAGGAGGTGTACGAGTCGCGACCGCGCATCTGCGATTTAGGATTTCTGCGGGAGGCGTACCGGACGGAAGAGGGCAGCATTGGGTATCGGTGCCCGGCTGAGCCGCTGAGCGTGTATCTGGCAAAGGGCGGCAAGGCAGAAGACAGTGCAGGCCGCAAGTGTATCTGCAATGGACTGGTGGCGAACATTGGCTATCCGCAGGTGAGGAATGGGCAGCGGGTCGAGCGAGGAATTATCACGGCAGGCGATGATTTGAATTCGGTGGCACAGTTTTTGCCTGCGGGCCGCGATGCGTACGGGGTTGCGGATGTGATTGCGCGCCTGCTGGGAGAGAGTGTGGAGACAGTGACGGGACAAGAGCTTGTGTCTGCGTCGTCATAGCAGGTGATGACTGCGTCCTCACGTGAGTTTAGGACTGCGTCATCAAGCGGGTAAGGATGTGTACTGCCTCGGTGAGTTCGGCGAGGGGGACGCACTCGCGGTCGCTGTGGGCGGTGCGCATGTCTCCGGGGCCGAAGACTACCACCTGCTCGGCGATGGCAGCGAAGATACTGGCCTCCGAGCCGAAGGGGATGGCGGTGGCATGGCGTCCGGAGGCCTGGAGGAGCGAGTGAACCAGTGGGGCTGAGGCTGGAGTCTCGAAGCCGGATTGCTGGCGCAGGTGGTGGATGGTGCAGGTAAGGCGGGGATCGCGTTGGTGGAGTTGATCTGCGAAGGCCTGAAGCTGATCGGGAATGAGGTTGGATGGAAGCGGCGGGATGGGACGCCACTCGACCAGGAAGCGGCACTCGCCGGGGATGATGTTTTTGGCGGTTCCGCCGTGGATGATGCCTACGTTGAGCGAGGTGTAGGGCGGGGTGAAGAGGTCGTGGGTGTGGCCCTGAAGCTGGTGGGCGAGGGTCTCGATGGAACGGATGATGTGGCTGGCGCCGTAGATGGCGGAGGCACCTTGTTCGGGGTGGGCGCTATGGGCTTCGATGCCGTGGATGATGACTTCCGCAAGGCAGTAGCCTTTGCCTGCGCGGGCTACGCGGAGCGAGGTAGGCTCGCCGATGATGATGCGGCGAGGGTGGATGACGTGGTGGTCGATGAGGTGTTTTGCGCCGAGGCAGCCGATCTCTTCGTCGGCGGTGAGGACGATGCGAAGGCCATCGAGCCAACTGGCGTGGGGGGTTGCGGTTGGCTGCGCGGCGGGTAGCGGAGTGGCGGCGGCTTCGAGCAGGCAGGCGAGGAAGCCCTTGACGTCGCAGGCTCCGCAGCCGTGGAGGTGATAGGCGGTGATGGTGGGAGTGATGGCGCTGG
>DAICZO010000274.1 GCA_027311125.1 Acidobacteriaceae bacterium | reverse complement strand
GGCAGCCCGCGCATCCACTCCACCACATCGATCTCAGCATCCTGCTTACCTTGTTTGCGTGCCATCGCAATAGTCTATTCCGTTCCGGTGCAGCGCAGCCCCCAGTCGAGGTTGTCAATCAGCCTCGCCGGGGTCAGAATGACGTAGGGCACACAGGAGCAAGCGTGGCATTCGCAAGGCCGAAGAAGCGGGAGCCAGTCGGAGAGGCTGGGTTATTTGACTATGCCGTGGGCGTCCTCGCACGTCGGATGCGCACGGTGCGCGATCTCCGCCGGTTGATGCGCAACCGAGCCGAAGAAGGCGAACCCGGCGAGCTTGCCATGGACGCAGTCTGCGCCCGGCTCAAAGACCTCGGCTATCTCTCCGACACCCGCTTCGCAGCCGACTACACCCGCCTGCGCAAGGAGAACGAGAAGTTCGGCAAGCGCCGTGTCCAGCAGGACCTGATGCAGAAGGGCGTCCACCAGCAGTTGATCGCCACCACCCTCGCCAAGGCCTATGACGAGGTCGATGAGGCCGCGCTGGCCCGCGAATACGTCGCACGTAAGCGCATGAAGAAGCCCAGCGGCATCAACGCTCAAAAGGAGACGGCCCGCGTCATGGGACGGCTCATGCGTGCTGGCTTCAGCTCTACTGCCATCTACAAAGTGCTGCGCGAGTGGCACTTGCCCGAGGAGGCGATGCCGGTGGAAGGTGGTGCCGACTCCGACAGCTACGCCGATCGCGACGACGATCTGCCAGAGTTCTGACGCGGGCTAAATCGTCCGCAACACCCGCGCCGGCAGCAGAAACAAGGCGGCTACCAGCGCCAACGCGCCGTACACCACCACGCCCGTCAGCCGGAAGGGTAGTAACACCAACCAGATAAGCGGATACAGTAACAGCGCAGCCAGCGCCAAAGGCCAGCAGGTGACCAGCAGCAGACAGAAGACAAGAAACTTGAGCATGGCATCTCTCCAGGTGCAGTTGCAGCAGTGCTACGCAGCCAACACGCCGGAGGTTCCGTGGGGCAGGGAATAGAGCGCGTCATCGCGGTGGACTGGTCCGGCGACAAGGGTGCCGGGCAACGTAAAAAAATCTGGGCGGGCGTATGGACCGCCGCCACCGGTCGCGTCCAACTCGAAAGCGGTCGCAGCCGTGAAGAGTTGATCGCGTGGCTGCTCCAACTGGCCACCGAGACGCCCCGCATGGTCGTCGGTATCGACTGCTGCTTCAGCTTCCCCGCATGGTTTCTGCAGGAACACAGCTGCCACACGGTCGCCGACTTCTGGCAACAGGTAGCCGCGGGCAAAGGCGAGCGGTGGCTGCATCGTGAGTGTGACGATAGCCGCTTCTGGGGAGTTGCCGGAGCCCGCCGCACCGGCAAGCGTCCCGCCCAGTGGAGCGGCGACGGAGTACGACACATGCTGCGCACCACTGACTTCGAGAACAAGATCGCGCCGCGTCTGGAGGGTGGCGACCCAGTGCGCGCCGCTAAAATGTTTGGCATTCAGGCCAAAAGCCCATTTCAGATCGGTGGCAGCGGCAGTGTCGGGACAGGCAGTCTGCGGGCGATGCCGTGGCTCTTGCGGTTGCAACAGGCAGGGTTTCGCGTATGGCCGTTCGAGAGCGCTGCGCTCGCCGACTCCCATCCGCAACCCTTGCTGCTGGAGATCTATACCCGCCTGCTCACCGGCCCGGTCAAGAAGAGCAATCCCGAAGCCCGCAAAACCTATCTCCAGCAGAAAAAGCTGGTCGAGGCCGGGCTGTACGCCAGCCTGCCCCGAGCCGTCGTCGCCGACGCACTCGCCAGTGAGGATGCCTTCGATGCCCTGGTCTGCTGCCTGGAGATGGTGCGCTGGCGCGATCAGTTTGCCGGTCTCCGTGCCACCCATGACGCCGTCCTGCGTCTGGAGGGCATCACCTGGCGACCCGGAGTGGATGCCGCCTCGTACTGAAGCAACCTTGCGCTGATAAACTTATGGCCTATGACTAATCGTTCGGGCAGCCAGATTCGGGAAGACTTTCTACGCTTTTTTGAGGGCAAGGGACACCGCCGTGTCCACTCTTCATCGCTGGTCCCAGCGAACGATCCTACCCTGCTGTTTACCAACGCCGGCATGAACCAGTTCAAGGATGTCTTCCTGGGCGCCGAAAAGCGGGAGTACAGCCGCGCCACCACCAGTCAGAAGTGCGTCCGCGCCGGTGGCAAGCACAACGATCTGGAGAACGTCGGCTTCACCCGGCGGCACCACACCTTCTTCGAGATGCTGGGCAACTTCAGCTTTGGCGACTACTTCAAGCGCGAGGCCATCGCCTACGCCTGGGAACTGCTCACCTCGCCCGAGTGGTTCGGCATCGCCAAAGACCGGCTCTACGTCACCATCTTCGAGGGCGATGCCGCTGTCCCGCGCGACGCCGAAGCCTACCAGTTCTGGCTCGATGTTGGTGTCCCCGCCGCCCGTATCTTCGAACTCGGTGCCAAGGATAACTTCTGGGCCATGGGCGATACCGGCCCCTGCGGCCCCTGCAGCGAGATCTACTTCGATCTCGGCATCGACGCGTCCGAGCATGGCCAGGACCTGCCCTTCGGCGAAGACGAGCAGCGCTACGTCGAGATCTGGAATCTGGTCTTCATGCAGTT
>DAICZO010000270.1 GCA_027311125.1 Acidobacteriaceae bacterium | reverse complement strand
TGGTGAGCGGGGGAGGAGAGTTGTCCTTCGGGGGCGTAGCCTGCGCCGGATACGGTGGTGGTACCGGCGGCGGTGACCAGGGTGGAGACGGTCATCTCGTTGCGGGTCATGGTGCCGGTTTTGTCGGAGGCGATGACGGTGGTGGAGCCGAGGGTTTCGACGGCGGGGAGTTTCTTTACGATGGCTCCGCGACGGGCCATGCGCTGGACGCCGAGAGCGAGGGCGAGGGTGATTACGGCGGCGAGTCCTTCCGGGGTGGCGGCGACGGCGAGGGCGATGCCGAAGATGAGGATGCTCATCACGTCGGCGGGGCTCTGTAGGCCCTGCACGCTGAGCAGGACGGTGACCACGACCAAGGCGATGATCAGGACGGCCGCGCCGAGTTGCTTGCTCAGGAGGCGGAGTTGATTTTGCAGGGGCGTGAGTTGGGTGGGTTCGACGTCGAGGAGGTTGGCGATCTGGCCGAACTCGGTGTGCATGCCGATGGCGGTGACGATGGCCTGAGCGTTGCCGGCGACGATCATGGTTCCGGCGAAGACCATGTTGGCGCGATCGCCGAGCGCGGCGGCGTGGAGGATGGGCTGGGTGTGCTTGGCGACGGGGAGGCTCTCGCCGGTGAGGGATGACTCGGTGGTGAGGAGTGCGGTGGCGTGGGCGAGGCGGGCGTCCGCAGGGACGGAGTCACCTGCGCCGAGGATGAGGATATCGCCGGGGACAAGGTTCTGGGCGAGGATGTGCTGCTGGAGGTTATCGCGCAGGACGGTGGCCTGCTGGGGCATCATGGTGCCGAGTGCTGCGAGGGCGCGTTCAGCACGGTCTTCCTGGAGGAAGCCGAGCAGGGCGTTGAGGAAGACGATGGCAAGGATGATGATGGCTTCGTAGGATATACCGGAGTTGCCCTGTAGCCGCGAGACTAGGACGGTGACTGCGGCGGCGGCCAGCAGGAGGTAGACCTGGGGATCGTTGCCTTGGGCGAGCAGGCGTCGCCAGGCGGGGGGACGCGGGGTGGAGCGAAGGGCGTTGCTGCCGTAGGTAGCCTGGCGCTGGGTGGCTTCGGATGAGGTGAGGCCGAAGTGGAGGTCGGTGCGAAGGTCGGCGAGGAGTGCGGCGATGGATTGCTGGTAGGGCGATGGGCGGTCGTGTCGTGCCATAGCGAGGAACCGCGCTTTCCGTCGTTGGAGACGCTGGTGGGACGGCATGGAGCGTGAGACTTCCGGTACGGGAGGTTCTGGTACGCCTGATTGAACGTATCTTATTGCATGGATGGACTCGGTGATGCGAGTCACACTTGGGGATGGTGGTGCTGTGGACCGGACGGTTAGGGCGATGACGCTTAGCGAGCGACTAGCCCATTACGCTCACCTTAAATGGTCGGGGCGATGACGCTAAGCGATGTATGGGAGCGTCGTTGTAGTTGAATTCAGTTGCCATTGCGAGAGTCTTCAAGGCTACTGACTCTCGTATCTGATGGTACTGTTCTCCCTGATGGAATCTACTATGCTTGGTCTCTGGCAACTCGTTCCTTTGGATTGGGTTGCAGATGGCTTGCGTGAGTGCCTGGTTTCTGTTCTCCGGTGAAGGTTGGTGGGATGCGATTTACCGGCATCCATTTTGAAAACCTCGGGTATTATCCTGTCATGGCGGTTATCCACATCTCGGAGGCTGAAGCGGCTCGCGACTTTGCAGGTTTGCTGGCTCGCGTTCGCGCAGGCGTTGAGGTTGTGATTGAAAATGGCTCTATGACTGTGGCTGTGTTGCATGCGCCGACGCCACCGCGTCGATCTATCTCCGAGTCGATTGCGCTGGCAGAAGCGCGCTCGAAAGAACTCGGCTATACGCCGACGATGGATGCTGCGTATGCCTCCGATCTCGAAGAGATCATCGATAACCGTAAGCCTCGCGATCGTTCGGCATGGGACTGATCCTCGATACCAGCATCCTGATTGCAAGTGAACGGCGAGGCAAGTCCATGGAGGACATACTTCGTCTGGTCAGAACGGTATACGGGGAGATCGATATTGCTCTATCAGCGATCAGCGTAGTGGAACTGACGCATGGTATCTACCGGGCAAAGACCGATGGTGATCGCACGCGACGGCAGCACTTCGCCGACGGAGTGTTTCACGATCTGATTGTTCATCCAGTCTCGGTTGAGATAGCGCAACTTGCCGGACGCATTGAGGGCGAGCAGGCTGCCGCAGGCAATGTGATCGCCATCGAGGACTTACTGATTGGAGCGACCGCGTTGCATTTAGGCTTCGATGTGGCTTCGCTCAATTTGAAGCACTTCCAGCGGATTCCCGGCTTGAAGGTCTGCGCTCTCTGACCTAAATGGTCGGGGCGAGGACGCATAGCGAGCGATGATCCTCTACGCTCACCTTAAATGGTCGGGGCGAGGACGCATAGCGAGCGATGATCCTCTACGCT
>DAICZO010000261.1 GCA_027311125.1 Acidobacteriaceae bacterium | reverse complement strand
GGTGGTGGTGTTTTGGCGGATGAGGGTGATGCGGGCGTCGGCGATGGCTGCGTTGTCGCGGTCGGAGACGGTTCCTGTGATGGTGGCGTGGATCTGGCTGCCGGGCGAGTTAGGGAGCTGGGTGGCCGGGAACGCAGGCTGGGGAGGTTGCTGGGCGGGCAGGTGCAGCGAAAGGGCCAGAAGCCAAAGCGGCAAGGACCATTGAAGGATGCTGCGATGCTGGGCCAGAGAGCGGAGACGCGGCATGGGGAGGGTCCTGACGGGTACGACTGTAATGGCTGCGGGGAGGCAGGTTGGCGATGCGGCGGTGGCTGGCAGAGGCTCAGCGCACAGCCGCATCGGAGCGATACGTTCAGGTGTAGCTGACTTTGCGTTCGCCGCGGACGACGCGACCGATGATGCAGTGGCGTTCGTTGGCGCGGTTGAGGATGGCTTTGGCTTTTTTGACTTTTTCCGCAGGGACGACGCAGATGAGTCCGATGCCCATGTTGAAGGTTCGAAGCATCTCGTCCTGGGCGACGTTACCGAGGTACTGGAGGTGTTCGAAGAGGGGTGGGACGGTCCAGGAGGCGAGGTCGATGAGTGCTCCGGAGCCCTTGGGCAGGATGCGGGGGAGGTTCTCCGTGATGCCTCCGCCGGTGATGTGGGCCATGCCGTTGACGACTTCGGCGGCGGTAAGTTTCTTGATAATGGCGAGGTAGCTGCGGTGGGTGCGCATGAGGGCGGCACCGGTCTTGTCCTTGAGCTCGTTGACGTACTGGTCGGGGCCGTATTTTGCTACCTCGAAGAGGAGCTTGCGGGCGAGGGAGTAGCCGTTGGTGTGGAGGCCGTTGGAGGGGAGTCCGAGCAGGACGTCGCCGACCTGAATGTGCTCTCCGGTGATGATCTTGTCGCGGTTGACGGCGCCGATGATGGTTCCGGCGAGGTCGTACTCTCCGTCGGCATAGAAGCCGGGCATCTGTGCGGTTTCGCCGCCGATGAGGGCGCAGCCATTGGCGCGGCAGGCTTCGCTGATGCCCTGGACGACCTTCTCGATGACCATGTCTTCGAGTCTGCCGGAGGCGAGGTAGTCGAGGAAGAAGAGCGGTGTGGCGCCTTGAACGGCGATGTCGTTGACGCAGTGGTTGACGAGGTCCTGCCCGACTGTGTGATGGATGTTGAGGTCGAAGGCGACCTTGAGCTTGGTGCCCACGCCGTCGGCGGAGGAGACGAGGACGGGGTCAGGGAATTTCTCGAGGTCGAGGGCAAAGAGGCCGCCGAAGCCACCGATTTCGCTGAGGACCTGCTTGTTGAAGGTCTTGCGGGCGAGCATCTTGATGCGCTGTTTACTGCGGTCTCCGGAGGAGATGTCTACACCGGCGTCCGCGTAGCTGATGGACTTTTTCTTGTCGGCGGCGGTTTTGGGTGCAGCCTTGGGGGCGGCCTTGGTGGCTACGGCTCGTATGGGTGAGGTGGCTGCGGTTGGATCGGGCGTGGGAAGGGTTTCGTCCGGCAAAGTGATGCTCCATCCTTGAGGGCTTGCCTGGTGAGGCATGGAAAGCGTTAAGTTTAGCAGGGGGGAGAGAACAGTTTGGTAACGCGGTGCGGGCTCGTGGGTATCTGAGCCGATTTTTGAGCTTTCGAGAGTTATTCTACGAGACCTAGAATACGCT
>DAICZO010000259.1 GCA_027311125.1 Acidobacteriaceae bacterium | reverse complement strand
TGAAGGGGCTGGTAGGGCTGGGGCTGCCGGTGCGTGCCGATGGCCGCGACTACACCTATGGTTTTCTACCCAAGTGCAGTGCGCCCAAAATTTTTATCAGCGGCGACCAGGACGAGTACGGTCCACGAGATGTGATGGAGCATGTGTTGGAGGCCGCGACCGAGCCCAAGCAGTTGCACTGGGTCGCTGGCGGCGACCATTTTTTTCAGGGGACCGCGGAGTCGCCCGGGTCGAAGCTGGACCAGATGCAGAGCATTTTGCGTGGTTGGCTGCACGACCAGATGGGGCTGGACTAGACGAGGCTAGGCGGTGTGGAGACGACGCGTGGCGGAGCCAGTGTAGCGCATGGCAAAGGCTGGCGCCTCGGCCACGGGTGCCGCAAGCCAGGTGCGCATCGCCTGATTGCAGATCTCGGGCAGCTCTTCAAACGCGATATGGCCTGCTCCAGGAATGACAATCAACTGTGATTTCGGCAACATCTGGTGGAGCTTTTGGCCGGATGTCAGACCAACGGCGCGATCGCGATCACCCCATACCAGCAGGGTCGGCTTATCGATGATCTGCTTGAGCGACGCGCGTAGCCGGTCCATGTCGTCGTACCAGCGCTGGACGATCTGCAGCACATGATCCACGGTTCCGGGATGGGCAAGACCATCAATGTACCCCTCCAGCGTGCCTGCTTTGATGCGGCGCGGATCGCCATACATGCGGCCCAGAGCGGTGGCCTTGAGGCGATTGGGCAGGACGGGAATCAGGCGTGCCATCGTCTTGCCCAGTCTGGTCGTGTAGAAGCGGATAAGGTGTCGGCCGAGGTTGCAGAAAGGGTTGGCGGGCGCGAATAGAACCAGCCTCCGAACGCGATGCGAGTGGCGTGCGGCCAGCATCATGGCGATGGCGCCGCCATGCGAGTGACCAGCGACATCGGCCTGTGCCAGCCCCAGCGCATCCATGCAGGCGGCGACGCGGTCGGCGTTGGCCTCCAGGCTTGCATCCAGACCGGGAAGGCGGTCGGACTCACCCATGTTGGGCAGGTCGATGGCATAGACCGCGGCATCACTGGCCAGCGCCTCAATGTTGTGACTCCAGTTTCTGGCGGAGCCTACCAGCCCATGGATCAGCAGCAGCGGCAGGCCTGACCCGGCTCGCACGTAATGCACGCGCAAACCGTTCACCCAGATGTATCGCTCGCTTGTCTCGCTATCCAATCGTTGCATCACTGCGCTTGCGGCCTCGTCTCAAAGTGCTAAGTACTGACGGAGAGTCTGTTCGATGCTTGATCACTCCACTCACTATGTTACAGGAGTGTGAATTCTGGGTCGAGAGAATGTGCGCGTAGTCCTTCAAAAAACGGATTTGGGGGAGTGTGCAGGTGGAATGTGGAAGGGCAGGTGGTGTTTTGATGGAACTGAAGCAGATATCCACCGTATCTGAGACATGCTGGCCAATTAGTTCTCGGTATATCCTTATAACTGAAGCGTCTATGGTTTTATGTAGGTCGTAGTTCGAAAAGAAAGCGTTAACACCAGCCTGTTGAAGGTTTATGTTTGGAACGTAACTTGCTTGTAACTAGTTTGGTTCAATGAAGAATGCCTTCCAAACACGGATTCTTGCCGTCGTGCTGGCCGTGGCAACGCTGGCAGCGTGCTTTTTGGCTGCGCTGAATCTGCGTCAGGAGAGCAACTTCGACGTTCCGACGGATGGTATCTGGTGGATCGAGGCGCAGGGGGGATTGCGCGCGGAACGGGTTCCGGCGGAGTCGCCCGGACAGCGTGCTGG
This sequence comes from Acidobacteriaceae bacterium, assembly GCA_027311125.1. Taxonomy (GTDB): domain Bacteria; phylum Acidobacteriota; class Terriglobia; order Terriglobales; family Acidobacteriaceae; genus Edaphobacter. The sequence continues at coordinate 2,283 of DAICZO010000259.1, read as the reverse complement.
CGTTCGTCCCGGCGATATTCTTACCGCCATCAACGATCATCCGACGCCGCGGCTGGCTCCGTTTGTGCGCGAGGTCTTTCGGAGCGGAGTCTGGGCGCATGCCACCTACTCCATCATTCGTCCTCTGGCGAACTCCGACGATCTGAACCGTGGCGCCAAGCTGGATATTCAACTGATTCTGGAGCCAACGGACCGCTCCATCAATCAGGGACTGCGGCTGATCGCACTGGTCTATCTGTGCATTGGAATCTATGTTCTGTTTCGACGGTGGACGGCGCCGAAGTCGACTCACTTTTACATCTTTTGTCTGGTGTCGTTTGTACTGTACTCGTTCAAATACACGGGTGAGCTGGATACCTTTGACTGGTTGATCTACTGGGCCAATGTGACTGCGGCTGCGATTCAGCCAGCCCTGTTTCTGCACTTCGCTATCAGCTTCTCTTCGAACGCGATCGAGGATCGCAAGTATCGGACCTCGCGCAGGCTGTTCTCCGCCCTGGTGTACTTGCCCGGGTTGATGCTGATCGGCCTGCAGATCGCAGCGATTGAGATGTGGTCGGCCACCGAGGTACTGCATCATAGGCTGGACCAGATCGCGGTCGGCTACCTGGCGCTGTACTACGTGATTGCGGCGGTGGTCTTCCGTTTCCGCTATCGCAATGCGGAGTCCGGACTGGAGCGGCAGCAGTTGAAGTGGCTGACGCGTGGGACGCTGCTGGCGGTGCTGCCGTTTACCGTCTTCTATGTGATTCCCTACCTGTCGGACTGGCCGGTGCCTAGCCTGCTGACCAAGCTGGCGGGACTCTCACTGGTGTTTCTGCCGCTGACTTTCAGTTGGGCCATCGTCAAGTATCGGCTGATGGATGTCGACCTGATCTTCAAGCGTGGCGTGACGTATACGCTGGCCACTGCGGCCTTGGTGGGGCTGTACTTCGGCATCGTCGCACTGGCGGCGGAGACGGTACATACACGGCTGCCCAGTCTGCGCATCTACGGGCTGCTGGCCGGCATCATCATCACCGGCATCATCTTTGAGCCGCTGAAGCGAGCGATTCAGGCGCGAGTCGATCGCGTCTTCGAGCAGAAGCGCTTTGACTACCGCGAGACGCTGGTGGACTTTGGCCGCGGACTCAACTCGCAGACCGACTTGCGCGCGTTGCTGGACTCGATCGTCGAGCGCCTGCCGCAGACGCTATTGGTGACACGGGTTGCAGTCTTTCTGGCGAACGAGAGTGCGACCGGAAGCACTGGACGGCACTTTGAGCTCGCGGCTTCGCACGGGCTGACCAACCTGCATGCTGGCGATCTGAATGCACTGGATGTTCGCTTTCTGGACTTTGACCGTCCCGATGCCAATAGCCACATCTTTCTCGAGAATCCGCAGCAGATTCTGCGCCTGCCTGAACCGCAGCAACGCAGCGCTGGACGGCTGGACCTGAACTACTATCTCCCGTGTCGCGTGGCGAACCGCGATGGCGGCGGTACGCGCACGGTGGCAGTGATCGGCCTGGGACGCACGGATGATGGCGACTTTCTCTCCAGCGAAGATATGGAGCTACTGGAGTCGCTCGCTGGTTACATCGGAATTGCGATTCAGAACGCTCAACTCTACAGCAAGCTGGAACAGAAGATCAGCGAGTTTGAGCGGCTGAAGGAGTTCCACGAGAACATCGTGGAGTCGATCAATATCGGCATCTTCGCGGTGGATCTTGAAGACCGGATCGAGAGCTGGAACACGCAGATGGAAGTGATGTACGCGAAGTCGCGGGTGGAGGTCTTGCGCCGTCCGCTCAGCGAGGTGTTCCCCGCTGACTTTGTGGAACGCTTCAACAGCGTGCGTGAGGAGCAGGGTACGCACACGTTGTACAAGTTTCGGCTGGAGCTGCCAACCGGCGAGGCATGCACGGCGAACATTGCCATCGCGCCGCTGGTGACGCGAGATTTTGTTGCCGTCGGCCGCATTATCCTGATCGACGACATCACCGACCGCATCCAGTTGGAAGCGCAGTTGACCCAGGCGGAGAAGCTATCCTCGATTGGTCTGCTGGCGGCTGGTGTTGCCCATGAGGTGAACACTCCGCTGGCAGTGATCTCCAGCTACACCCAGATGTTGAGCAAGCACATGCGCGATGATGTGCGGCTGGCTCCTGTGCTGGAGAAGATTACCCAGCAGACCTTCCGCGCGTCGGAGATTGTGAACGGGCTGCTGAACTTCTCGCGAACCAGCGGGGCGGAGTTTACCAGCATCGATCTGAACGGGTTGCTACACGATACGTTGACGCT
>DAICZO010000258.1 GCA_027311125.1 Acidobacteriaceae bacterium | reverse complement strand
ACTGGGTAGCACCCAACAAGCCATCAGCGTAGGAAAGACCTCCGGTGAAGATACCAGTGAAGTTGAGGTCACCGCGGGTGCCGGGCTCATCCTGAAAGATGTTGCGCATGGGGAAAAAGACGGTGGCACCGAATTTCAGGTTGTGGTTTCCACGCGTCCAGGAGAGGGTGTCGTTGTACTGGTAGAGCATGGGGACTTGCTTTTTGGGAAGGTAGTCGGGCGAGCCGAGAAAGGTCTTGTTGCTGAATTGGGTGAGCGGCACACCGCCGCCGATGGCTGGGTTGTTGGGGATTCCGGGGACGAAGCTCCCGGCCAGTTGCGGCAGGCTGAAGGACTGCTGCTGGGCGTAGGAGTAGTCGCGCACCCAGCCGAGGCGGAAGTCATTCACCATGGTCGGCTTGACGATGTGCGTCCATCCGAGCACTACGCTGGCACCCTTGAGAATCTGGTTGCCCCAGGCGGAGGTTCCGGTGCCGTCCGCGAGTCCACCGAAGAAGCCGGGGATATCGCGCGTGCGATTGAAGTAATTGAAGCGCGTAAAGACGGTGTCGGCGGAAGACGGCGTCCAATCGACGCGCGCATCGTAGCTGCTGTTGAAGTCAGTCAACGCACCCGTGCGGGAGTAGTTGTTCAGCTCTGGAAAGTTAGCGCCGCCATTCTTGAAGTTGGGTTCGGGAAACAGCGCCATGAGCTTGCTGACTGCTGCGTCGATGCGCTCTTTGGGAATCTGGTTGTTTTGAAATGCGGTGCAACCGCTCTTGACGTTGTAGGGTGTGGCACAGGTGAGCGGATCGTAGACGGTGGGATAGGGGGAGATGCCAGCGTTGGCTGCAGCCGTGGGGCTGAAGTCGCCGATGCGCTCGTTGTCGAGGGGCACGGTGGAGATACGGGATACGCCCTGTTTGACTCGCGTTGCTTCGTAGTTGAAGAAGAAGAACAGCTTGTCGTGCAGAACGGGACCGCCGATGCTGCCGCCGAACTGGTTCTGGTTGTCCTCCGCCTTCTTGGCCTGTGACTGCTTGGAGAAGTAATCGAAGGCGTCGAAGTATTGGTTACGGACGAACTCGTAGACGGTTCCGTGGAATTTATTGGTTCCGCTGCGCGTGTTGACCGAGACGACTGCACCGGGAGCGCGTCCGTACTCTGCCGAGTAGGGGTTGGTGATGACGTTGAACTCGGCGATGACGTCGACCGAGGGGTGGGCAGCCTCGCTGCTGAGTTCCTGCACGTTCTCGGAGAAGGTGTTGTTGTCGATGCCATCGAGGATGAAGTTGTTCTGCAAGGTGTGCACCCCGTTGACGTTGAAGTCACCGGTGCGGCCAGCCGATGTGGCACCGCTTTGATTGGTGTAGCGGTTGATCTGCACGCCAGGAACGGTGCGGAGCAGATCGTCCCAGTTGCGGAGAAAGAGGGGCGTGCTGGCGATGATGTCGGAGGTGATGACGGTGCTGATTGAAGCGTCGTCGCGTGACAAGCCGGAGCCTGGCGCAGTGACTTCGACGGTCTCGCTGGCCTGTCCGACCTTTACGTGAAAGTCTCGCCGGAGGTGCGATCCTACGTTGATGGATGCTGTCTCCTTGATGGTGGAGAAGCCGGTGGACGCGACCGTGACCTTGTACGCCCCGATGGGCAGATCGGGGAAGATGTAGGCACCATCCGTTCCGCTCTGGACGGTACGAGTGTATCCGGTGTCCGCAGAGGTTACGGTGATGGTCGCGTTACCGACGACAGCGCCGGAGGGATCGGTGACCAAGCCGCTGAGGTTGCCAGTGTTGACCTGCGCAACGGCTGCTACGGGAAGAAGCAAAAACAAGAAGGTGACGCAGAGGAACCAGTAGTGCCGAAGAATGTATCTGCAGTTGGTTGCTGCGGTCGGTCTACCGGGAAGTCCTTGCACTGCTGATGAACCAGTTTGCATGATGGCGCTCCTGCCGAGCATCCTCTAGGGCGCTGGGCTTGATACAGGGTCGACCTTCTGGCGATCCGGCAACAGGGTTTACCCGGTGGAAACGCGGGTATACCCCTGTGTATAGAGTGACTGAAGATACAGATTCAACAATGGATAGAGGTGATATGAATTATCTGTAAAACCCCCTTGCCGACGTTCGTGTCGAGACGCTGTTCATGCAGTATTTACATGGCAGCGTTAGCTTCTTCTTACCGACAACTGACTTCTCAACCGCATACGTCTCTTCGTCTCCGACTACACGATGTCGGACATCGCACGTTCAACGCATGGAGTTTCAATCATGATCAGCGAACGACATGGCCTTTCGCACATAGAACAACCAGCCTTGGGGAACGATGACGATGGTCGTTGGCAATTGGTGCAGCGTATTGTCGGCAGCCGACGGTTCCAGCGAGCGCCACTACTTTCACGGTTTCTGGTACACATTTGCTCTGAGACGCTACAGGGCCGGCAGCAGGAGATTACTGAATATCAGATTGGGGTGCAGGTTTTTGACCGGCCACGGACCTACCGCACGGTGGAAGACAATATTGTGCGTAACTATGCCAGGCAATTACGCCGAAGGCTGGCTGAGTACGCTGCCGATGAGGGCAAGGACGAGCCATACCGTATCGAGATACCGCTGGGTGGTTATGTTCCGGTCTTTGCTGCACAGGATGGACGCTGCGTTACGGATGAGATGTCGCCCGAGGCGCAACGACTTCTGGAACGAACCACGGAAGCGGGCATACTTGCTTCGTCACTGGTCTCTCGTGCGGAAGAGACGTCCTATGTGGACTCACTCAAGCGGACAGTTAAGCCCAGGCGTGTTGCACGTCTTGCACTGCTGGCGATGTATACCTTTTTGCTGATTGGGATTACTGCTACTGTGCTGGGGCACTTCCAGTCGGCCCGGGGAGCCGTGCAACCGACGTCGGTGCTTTGGACTTCGCTGTTTCGATCTCCACTGAATACATTTGTCGTACCAGCGGATAGCGGCTTCAACCTCATTGAGGATTTATCGAGGAGCCAGATTCCACTGGGCGGCTATCTGAAGGGAGATTACCTGGCGCTGCCGTTGCCTGCGATGGATGAGCATAGCCAAGCTGATTTGAGGACACAGGAGTTCACGAGCTTCGTTGATCTGCAGGTGGTTTCTGCGATCGCACGACTGCCGGAGGTCGACCCGCAGCGTCTTTTTATCCGCTTTCCTCGGGATCTCCGGATGGATGATCTGAAGAGCGGGAATACGATTCTGATCGGGTCGCTTGGCAGTAACCCCTGGGCTGAGCTTGCACAACGTAACCTTAACTTTCGGATCGCTTATAGCAACAAGATGCAACAGGCCTGGGTAGAAGATACCAATCCGAAGCCGGGTGAGGCGAAGCACTATACGAGCATCTGGACTGAGCCTGCACATCCTACCTATGCTGTGATTGCTTACCAGCCTAACCTTGCCGGGACAGGCCACATTCTTCTGATAGAGGGACTGGACGTGGCGGGAACCCAGGCAGCTGCTGACGTGCTGTTGCATGGAGATACGCTTTTGCCTGTACTGCGCGCAGCCAGACAGTCGAATGGCGATCTTCGCCCCTTTGAGGTACTACTGGAATCAACAAGCATTCAATCCAACGCCGTGACGACGCACGTTGTGGCATCGCGTATCGAGTGATGCCAAGACGGTTGTAGCGTTGATACGTTTAAGTTGTTTTGGGCTTTACCGACATCGGCCCAACTCTACACACATTGCTCAAAGCCAACTATCCTCATCGAGGGGCAGGTCGCTCGCCAAGACTCTGTGTACGCGCTTCGCCTAAGCTGACTCAGAGATTTAGCCGAGAACCACATCGTCCCTGCGTTTCAGCAGAGAACGCAGAATAGGCGATTGGAAGTGTCGCTTGACCGTGATGGCGTAGAAATCCTCAAATATCTGAGGAACGACGCAATACTCAACCAGAACTCCGTTTCTCAACTCATCCTGCACGACAACGGTTGGCACAAGTGCGATGGCATCGGTGTCGCGAGCCAGGAGTCGGAGCATAGCCATATCATCCACTTCGGCGAGGAGACGGTATGCCACTCGGTGTTGCTCGCATAGGAGATCGAACGCTGCGCGGATTTCACTCTCCATACTGGGCAGCAAGATAGGGTAGGCACCAAGGTCGTCTGGAAAGATGAAGGGTTTTCTGGTGCGACGCGGCTTTCCGACCAGGCTGACCGGTTGCCTGGCTATACGATGAGACTGCCACGGGTTCTGGGCATCACGGTGGACTCGACGGTTGGAAAGGACGAGATCGATCGAGTGGACGCTGAGGCGGGTTAGAAGGTCGGTCAGAGTTCCGGACTGAAGGACCATTTCAATATCGTCGAGCCGCAGCAGTGGTCGCACGAAGTTTTCCTGGAAGTTGCGGGAAAGCGTCGCAACCGCTCCGATCCTAACCGTCTGCCGCTTCCGGAATTCTCCGCCCTTCATCAAAGCGGAGAGCTCATTGCCAGCGGCAAAGATCGTCTCGGCATACGTCAGCGCGAGTCTACCAGCCTCTGTGAGTTGAAGAGTTCTTCCCTCACGCAGGAAAAGCGCCTGTCCTAAATCATCCTCCAATGCCTTGATCTGCGATGAAAGCGCCGACTGCGAAACGTGTAGCTGCGAGGCAGTACGGGTCAGGTTTCCATCCTTTGCGACAGCCAAGAAATAGTGCAGGTGGTGATAGTTCAATCTCACTGTAACCGTTCTCCTATAACGAACGTTTTCTTCTAAACATTATATTTTACAGAATTTGTTTGATACCTGAAGGTGTTAAGAGCGAAAGGATATTTGCAATGGCTCATCTTCAGCATCTTTGGTCGGAGCACAGCGTCTTCCTACTCTGCCTTCCGCCGATCCTGTATTTTCTGGGTGGAGTAGGTGGCCAACTCTCATCGATAAAGAAACTGTCCGTTTCAAGAGCATGGCGTCTGGCTGGAGCGACCAGTGCCGCATCCCTTTTCATCTCGGTTGCTTGCTGCGTCAATGCGCTTGTTCACGCGACGTCGCCCGCTCGCGTTCCGAGGATTGATTCGCTGTTTGACTTCGGCGTTGGACATTTTAGCCTTCGCTTCGACAGGTTGGAATTGCTCATGCTTTTGCTCGTAGCATTCCTGGGCTGGATCATCGTGCGTTACTCGCGCTCCTACATGGCAGGCGACCCTAACGAGGCTACTTATATTGCCAACCTGATGCGTACCCTTGCTGCGGTAGGCCTACTGGTGGTGACCAACAGCCTCATCGTCTTTCTTGTAGCGTGGATTCTCACTGGCCTTTCGATCCATGGGCTCCTTACGCTTTACCCAAACCGACAGGCGGCTGTGATTGCGGCGCACAAGAAATTTCTTGCGAGCAGACTCGGCGATCTCACTCTACTCTGTGGCGTACTGCTGCTCGGGTCACAGACGGGCAGCTTTGAGATGGACGGAGTACTCCATCGAATCGCAGAGTTTCATCGAGTCCCAAGGTCCATTCATGTCGCTGTCTTCCTCATCGCAATCAGCGCCATCATCAAGTGCGCCCAGCTTCCACTCCATGGCTGGCTCATTCAGGTAATGGAGGCGCCTACGCCTGTCTCCGCCCTGCTTCACGCGGGTGTTGTGAATCTCGGCGGCTTCATGCTCATCCGGCTCGCACCGGCGATCGACTCTACGCCGGCAGCGCAGAAGCTGCTTGTGGTTGTCGGTTGCTCGACTGCGATCATCAGTTCGCTTGTGATGACCACCCGCATCAGCATCAAGGTCAACCTAGCGTGGTCCACATGCGCGCAGATGGGGTTCATGCTGATGGAGTGCGGTCTCGGGTTATACGGTCTCGCTTTCATGCATCTCCTCGGGCATTCGCTCTACAAAGCACATGCGTTTTTGGGTTCTGGGGGTGCGGTTGGCCAAGCGAAGCTCAAGCTGATGACGCCACCAAGCCCGACAGCAGGCGTGCCGAAGTTACTCGGAAGCGCACTCTTTGGACTCTTGGTGTCAACCATTGCTTCAACACTATTTCGAACATCTACCGCTGCGGATGGAACTCTGCTCTTTTGCATCCCTGTCGTAGGCCTTGCGATAGCTGGAATTCTTTCAGCCGCGGGGTCAAAGCGCAGCGCTCTTGCATCGCTTGGACTTTTGGGATCGGCTGCAGCCATCTGTGTTCTCTATTTCGGCTACGACTCTGTGTTCCAAAGACTCCTGCCTCCAGCGACGAACGACCCCATACTGCAGCGCCCATTGGTGATGTTTACGCTCGGCTGCTTCGTTCTGCTTTACGGCGTCCAGACAATAGTTCGCGTTAATCCATTGGGACCGCTTGCCACTGCGCTGTATCCGTGGTTCTTTGCGGGGCTCTATCTGGATGAGGTCTTCACCCGAGCGACGTTTCGTATCTGGCCAGCAAATGGAATTTCGCAGGTACAACTAAGCCGCGATGCCACGCAGCCATTTCAAGCCAGAGGAGAGAGCCTATGAAGACACTTGATCAGAGGACGGCAACAGCGCAGCAGTCGGAGACGGTCCGGGGTTGTGTTGAAACAGCTTGCAAACGGATCGCTCCCACATGGCCATTGGACCAGTTCATCGCCGTCAACCCGTACTGGGGACTTATCGAGGCTTCAATGCGTAGCGTGGCGACGCGTCTGGAGAGCTACTCGGGATCGCGTATGGTCATGCCGCGCAGCTTCTATCGCGACCAATGGAAGGCAGGCAAATTTGGCACACAGCACTTGCAAGAGGCGCTTCAACGCTTGGGCCTATGCGGGTCAATAACCGACCTTCTGAACGAGCTTGAAAAAGAGTCGCAACCCAAAATACGGGTTCCGCTTGTCACGTCCATTGCAGATGCGCGACGCGACCTGCTGCACGGCATGTCGATTAATGATTTCGTCACGCACAACGTGAGCCAGCACTGCGCCTCTTACTTTGACCACTGCCAGTCCTCGTGGGAGACGCAACACAAGAAGAACCTTTATCGGAGTTGGCTACAGCATGCTCGGACAGACAAGAGTCCCTGGCTCCTGATGGGTATCCGCGATTTCTGCGGCTTCGCGAGTACGCTTTCTGACAATCCTATGACCCTCATTGAAGAAGCCCTGCACGTAATTCCGGTTCCTCCGGACGAACGGTCTGACTACTTGACGGCGCTCCTCATGAGCATCAATGGCTGGGCGTCCTGGTGCGCGTTCGCACGCTGGCAGGCACACCTTGCTCAAAAGGATGACGACCACATTGTTCAGCTGTTGGCGATTCGCCTAGCGTGGGAGCAGTTTGCCCTGGTTCACCTGTTGTCGTGCGAAGGACTTTCCGCGTGGGAAGATGCATGGAAGCGACTTCTGGAATCGCGGAAATGTGCTGATGCTGAGCCGCCTGTTGACTGGGTCTTTCAAGAAGCCCTTGAAATTGCTTACCAAGTTGAGCTTTGCAACTCTCTGAACAGCAGTAAAAATAAATCACCTCTTAGCATTTCACCGGTGCCGGCAGTACAGGCAATCTTTTGCATTGATGTCCGTTCGGAGGTCTTCCGTCGCGCTTTGGAAGCCTGCTCTGATGGGATTCAGACGCTGGGCTTTGCGGGCTTCTTTGGCTTGCCCATCGCGTATATGCCGCTTGGCACGACCGGCAAGCAACCCCAGTTGCCTGGCCTGCTTGCACCGAAGCTCTGTGTTTCCGAGAGCAGCGGCTCCGAAATAACCGACCGAGGCGCGATTGTCAAAATGCAGCAGAGCCTCAGCATCAAGTCTATTTGGAAGGACTTCCGATCATCCGTAACCTCGACGTTCACGTTTGTTGAAACGTGCGGGCTGTTTTATTCCGGTGCGCTGCTGAGAAGCACCATGCCATGGCTGAAGTACAAGGCCGAACGATATGGAATCAGTCCCGGACAGTCGACATCGCTGCGCCCGTGTCTCTCTGCTGACAACGGACAAGACCTTCTTTCCGTCGATAGCCTGTCCGATTTGGTGGCCGGGATTCTGACCAGCATGAGTATGACCTCAGGATTTGCCCGTCTTGTGTTGTTGACCGGCCATGGCAGTCAAACAACCAATAATCCACACGCTGCTGGACTTGACTGTGGCGCCTGTGGGGGACAGACTGGCGAGGTCAATGCAAGGGTCCTTGCGGGACTTCTTAACGACAAAGCGATACGGGCGGGACTTCTGATGCGAGGAATTGCGATACCGACCACGACCCATTTCCTCGCAGCACTGCACAACACCACCACCGATGAGGTGACGATCTTCGATCCAGACCTACTGCCACAGAGCCACGTCCAGGATGTTGCGCGCTTGCAGGATTGGCTGCAGCAGGCAGGCGATCGTGCGCGCGCCGAACGCGCTGAAGCGCTGGGCATGATGGTCAACGAATCCACTTCTGCCGCTGGTCTTCTGAAGCAATTCCAGACTCGTAGCCGGGATTGGTCCCAGGTGAGGCCTGAGTGGGGGCTTACCAACAATGGGGCGTTCCTGATTGCTCCACGCAATCGAAGCCGCGGTGTCAATCTGGAGGGGCGCGTGTTCCTGCATGAGTATCAGAGTGGCAACGACCCCAGTGGCAGTATTCTGGAGGCCATCATGACGGCTCCGCTGCTCGTCACAAACTGGATTAACATGCAGTATTACGCCTCCACCGTTGACAATCGTCTCTACGGGAGCGGAAATAAGGTACTTCACAACGTTGTTGGTGGACGCCTGGGCGTGTTCGAAGGCAATGGTGGGGATCTTCGCATTGGTCTGCCGCTCCAGTCTCTCCATGATGGCCACACCCTCCGCCATACTCCCCTGCGGTTAAGTGTGTTTATTGAAGCGCCAAAGAGTTCAATTGGGGCGATCCTCCTGAAGCACAAGGTTGTCAGAAACCTGATCGATAACGCCTGGGTTCATCTGTTCCAAATCATGCCGGGATCGGAAGAAGTCTCACGTTACCACGATGGGGTCTGGGAGTCGATGGATCGCAGTGACTTAAACTGTAATGACCAAGTAGCAGTATTCACAGGAGGAACGAATGCGTAAGACCTTTCTGGTTGAGGACCAATGTTATCGGCCTAACGACATGAGCCTATTTTTGCAATCGAAACGATAGTGCCAGCGTCACAGGTTTGATCCTCGGGGATTGACCAGCAGAAATAAGCCATCACGGTCAGACACTTTGAACGGTTTTTATCGCGGTTTCGATCCCCCGGATTGCGGTGTCCGTCAGCGCTATTACTCACCTCGATGCGGAAATTTGGGTTGTACCCCACTTTCATGGGAATCGTTCCGCATTTGTGACGTATTTTCTAAGTGGCTTCAGGCGCACCTCTTTTAACCAAAAAGAGTACAAATTATTGATTTATAGGGATTTATAGTGTGACGGGTTTGGGAAAGTGCCAGGAAGTGCTGTAGTGGTTGCCCCCCAGGGATTCGAACCCCGATTGATCGGTTCAGAGCCGACTGTCCTACCATTGAACGAGGGGGCAATGCGCGGATGGTACCGCTGTGGCAGGCGAAACTGACGCTCTATCGGCTGCCTCTTAGAG
>DAICZO010000248.1 GCA_027311125.1 Acidobacteriaceae bacterium | reverse complement strand
TGCGTCCATCGGGAGAGAGGGTCGTTGGCACCTCCGTGATGCGCAGACCACCGAGACTGGACTTGACCACCATCTCGCTGGCAAACTCCATTCCGGTGGTGTGCAGATCGAGCCGCAGAATAGCTTCACGCCGCATGGCGCGCAGGCCGCAGTGGAAGTCGTGTACGGGAATGCCGAAGAAGAGTCGGCCGATGTAGCTCAGCACGGGGTTACCCAGGTAGCGATGCAGTGGCGGCATGGCTCCCGGCTTGATCTCTCCGCGGAAGCGATTGCCCATGACCAGGTCGTAGCCCTCTTCCAATTTGGCGAGGAAGCGTGGCAGGTGGCCAAAGTCGTAACTGGCATCGGCATCGGCCATCAGGATGTACTTGCCGCGCGCAGCCTCAATGCCTGCCATCAGGGCCGCTCCATAGCCCCGCACCGGCACTGGAATGACCCGCGCACCTTCATCGGTGGCGATCTGCTGTGAGCCGTCGGTACTGCCGTTGTATGCAACCAGCACCTCACCCGCTACATGGTTATCGCGGAGCGCTGCAAGTGCCTGCCGCACGCAGAACGCCAACGTCTCCGCTTCGTTCAGGCAGGGCATCAGAATCGTGACGGTCAACTCGCTCATAGGTTGAATGCTACCAAAAGGAACTAGCGCGCTGGGGTGGATTTCCATTGCATGCAACAGTAGGTCTGGCCGGTCAGTGGGTTACAACTGGCAGATTGAGGGGCAAGGCATAGAAAGGAGATTCGCCAAGCTCTCGCCAGTGAGCCGAGACCGGCGTAGTTCCCGTCATCAGGCCGGGACTGAAATAGCCAACCATCACCTTGCCGCCCTGCTGACGTACCACCTCGATTGCCTGATCGCGATTCGGAATAGCAGCAAACGCAGGGTAGAGCGGCGGCTCGGGAAGATAGATTTCAGTCAGGATTCGCACCCCGGCCAGCCGCGCCCAGTAGTGGTCGTAGAGGCAGGCGCGCGTACCAATGCAGGCGATGCTGTCGCCGGGTCCGACCCCCATGGCGTTCAGTGCATGGGCGGCTTCGAAGGTGTCTGCGTCGTACCACCCTCCCGGGGAACGTGCGACGGACAGGTGCCGGCGCAGTTCGAGGACAATCCGTGCCGACTCACCAGCGGCCAGTACGGCCATCAGGATCACCAACGCAGACGCTGTGGTGCGAACCGCATGGAACTGGAGTGAGGACCGCGACCGAAGCGCAGCCAGAACGGTCAGCAGCACCACCAGATAGCCCACCGTTACATAACGCTCCTCAATATTGACCATGCCATAGATGGCGAAGATGGCGAGACCTAGTAGCACCGGTGCGATCCAGAAGCGGTTGCTTACTGCCCGCAGACCAAGGACGGGGCGTGCGCCGAGCGATACCAGCACCACCAGCAGCAGCCAGCCTTCCGGATGATTGAGCAGATAGCGAACGATCAACACGAGGTTGCGGGAGACAATCCGAACCTCTCCGTGAAGATTCATGTGGGTTTTAATCTGGTCATTCCAAAAGCTCGTATCGAACCAGTCGGGATACGTGCCGTACGGAAGCAATTTGTAACTAAAGATGGCTGGTGAATCCAGCAACTGCTTCTCCGGGTGCTTCAGGTGCACCTCCGCAGAACCGAAGAGTGCGGTCTGGTTCTGCTGCAGGTGCATCTTCTCCGTACCGCCGACGTACCAGGCGTAGTTCAGGCTGCCTGAATCGCCAAAGTCAAAGCGATGTTTCTGCTTCGACAGGGCTGCGATGTAAGGCCCGGCAACGATGGCAAAGCAACTTGCAGCCAGCAGGGCCGTAGCAATAATCTTCGTCGGAGAGTGCTTCATCCAGAACCATCGAAAGCCAACCAGAACCAAAATGCCCAGCAGCGTAAATAGGAACGCGAAGGACTTGGTGAGATAGGCAAAGCCCAGCACCACGCCCATCAGTCCGGCGTAGCGAAGATGGCCGGTAGCCAGATGCGTCAGCAGAGCCGCGAGACCGAGCAGCAGAAACGCCTGCAGCAGCGCGTCGGGGCGAACCTTGCCCAGGCTCAACTCGCGCTGCGTGGCAACCAGCAACAGAGCGATGCCTGCATAGCGCAGCAGGTACCGGTCCAACAGAAAATCGCCCGCGCTCTGAGCCGTCTTATCCAGTTGATCACGTAACCTGATGACCGCATCAGTGAAGGCAACCATCGCCAGCATCTCGAGAAGAAAGATGCCAAAGTTGACCATGTAGTAGGCATGCAGTTCAGTAAAGCGGGTCGAGTGGAAGAGGATATGACCAATCGACAACATCGCCGGATACATCGGATGCCAGTACGCGTTGACCACACCAGCCCACTGATGCTAACGCAGCAGGTCGCCAATGTCCATGTAAGCAACGGCGTCTCCGTCAATCTGATACGGATCCCAGAGCGCGTAACCAAAAGTGACCAGCGCCGCCAGCAAACAGTAGGCAGGCCACAGCAACTGCAGCCACTGCTGTAGCGACCTGGCAGATGAAGAGGGGAGAGGGTTGCGCTGCGCGACCGTACGATTCACTGGCGTATCGACCTCCGGGACTGTGCCTTCCCATCATCGCAGATGACGCGAGCCATGGCGGCGGCACGAACATGGTCAACCAATAGAAAGGGCAACCGCAGCAGCGGTTGCCCTGAACTCTTCTATTTCGACTCACTGCAAGCTACAACGGAAATTACATGTCCTTGACGCCGTCCACGAAGGCCTTCAGCTTGCGGCTGCGGCTGGGATGGCGGAGCTTGCGAAGTGCCTTGGCTTCGATCTGGCGGATGCGTTCGCGGGTGACCTGGAACGACTGGCCGACCTCTTCGAGGGTGTGCTCGGAGCCGTCTTCGAGGCCGAAGCGCATCTTGATCACACGCTCTTCGCGCGGGGTCAGGGTGCGGAGGACCTGCGAGGTGTACTCCTTCAGATTCACCGAGATGACAGCGTCGGACGGGCTGACCGCCATACGGTCTTCGATGAAGTCGCCCAGGTGCGAATCTTCCTCTTCGCCGATCGGCGTCTCGAGCGAGATGGGCTCCTGCGCGATCTTGAGGACCTTGCGGACCTTCGCGACCGGGATATCCATGCGGCGAGCGATCTCCTCCGACGAGGCCTCGCGACCAAGCTCCTGCACTAACTGACGGCTGGTGCGGATGAGTTTATTGATGGTCTCGATCATGTGCACCGGGATACGGATGGTGCGGGCCTGATCGGCAATGGCGCGGGTGATGGCCTGACGAATCCACCACGTCGCGTAGGTGGAGAATTTGTAACCACGCCGATACTCGAACTTGTCCACCGCCTTCATCAGGCCGATGTTGCCTTCCTGAATCAGGTCGAGGAACTGCAGGCCGCGGTTGGTGTACTTCTTCGCGATGGAGACGACCAGACGCAGGTTAGCTTCGATCAGCTCACGCTTGGCCCGCTCGGCGTCCATATCGCCCTGGATCATCTCGCGCTGGGTGCGCTTCAGGTCGGCCAGCGGAATACCGGCATCGGCCTCGACGCGCTCCAGATCGGTGCGGCAGTTCTTCTGCTGGCGCTTGTACTCCTTGCGCAGCTCTTCGGACTTGGACGCCTCATACTTGGCATCCAGCGACTTGATCTGGCGCTCCAGCGTGCGCATCGCATCGACCGTCTTGTTGACCTTGTCGAGCAGCCGCTTCTTCTCGCCATTGGTGTACTTCAACTCGCGGATAATGCGGTTGACGTAGACATGCTCGCGGCCAATCAGCCAGCGGGTCTTGCGGGTGTCCTTAGCCTTGGCCTTGGCATCCTTGCCCACCGGGGCGGCCAGCTTCTCTTCCAGAGCCAGAATCTTCTTCTGGTGCTTGACGATCACGTCGATGCGGCCAACCGTCGCACGCACCCGCGACTGCAGAATCTCTTCCGTCAACTCTTCTTCGTCGAAGGTAACGACTTCCTTGATATTGCGGACGCCGCGGCGCAGGTCTTCGCCCAGCGCGACGATCTCGCGGATAACGATCGGCGAACGCGAGATGGCCTTCATCACGCGAATCTGGCCGCGCTCGATACGCTTGGCGATCTCCACCTCGCCCTCGCGGGTAAGCAGCGGAACCGTACCCATCTCGCGCAGATACATGCGCACCGGGTCGTTGGTCTTTTCGAGCGTACCCGGGGAGAGATCCAGTTCGACGTCGTCGGACTCTTCGCCTGCCTCCGGCTCATACTTGTCGCGGTCGCCACCCATGCGCGACTCACCCGAGAGCACATCAATGCCCTGAGTGTTGATGGTGGTCAGCAGGTCGTCGAGGTCGTCGGGGGTGGTAATGTCACCGGGCAGCAGGTCGTTCACTTCGCCGTAGGTGAGATAGCCCTTTTCTTTTCCGGTATCGATCAGCTTGTCTAGGTCGTCGTCGTACTTGTCAATTTCTTCAGCCACGGCTGTGCGCACTCCTGCGAATAATTTCGATTTCCGGGTGTCCGCACCTGTTGCG
>DAICZO010000246.1 GCA_027311125.1 Acidobacteriaceae bacterium | reverse complement strand
AGCAGACCGGCGGCTTGTCCGGAAGGGCACTGGGTGGCCGGACCGGCGCTGGCGGTGATCGGGCCGATGGGCATGCGCTGCAGGACTTTGATGTTGAGCAGGGTGGCCTGCGGGGCGACGCCGATTAGCTCGCCGGTGCCGGGGCCAAGGGCAGCGGCGGCGAGCGAGGCAGACCAGGTGCCATGACCGGTTTGATCTTGCGGCAGGCCGTCGTCGCAGGGGCTGGGCAGACCGGTGGTGGGGTTTTGGCTGACCTCCGACAGGTTAAGGGCGAGATTGGGGGCGAGGTCGGGATGCGTGGCATCGATGCCGCTATCGAGAATGGCGATGCGGACACCCTGGCCCAGGGTGGTGTCCCAGGGGCCGTGTGCAGGGCCACCGGGGATGCCGCGACCGTAGCCGCCGACTTGACGGACGGCCCAGCCTTGCGGGGTGGAGTAGAAGCTGTCCGCGCTGGGCTGCGGCGTGACGGGGAGTGCTGGCGGCGGAGTCTGGACGGGAGCGGGCTGGTAAGGCTCGGGAGGGTGGTGACCGGTGGCGGGACCGATGGGGTGGACGTGTACGCCGGAGAGCAGGGCCAGATTGGCGGCTGAGAGCACCGCTGGCTGGGGGTCGGTTTGGCTCAGGCGCGTTTCGCGGAGGGTCATGCGCTGGGCGGTGACGATACGGTCATGGAGGACGTAGTCAACGTTGGGTTGGGCGGCGAGTTGGCGAATGGTGAGGTCGTCCGGCTGGGTGGGATCGGTGGCGACGACGGCGATGCCGAAGTGTTCGTTGCGCTGCAGGAGAGCAGCGCCGATGGCGTGGGTGCGTGCGGAGACGTCGCCTGGGACGGTGGCGTTTCGATAAACGACCAGAAAATGATGTGGCAGGATACTTGCCGAATCGAGTTGGGCGAGGAGGTGGCTGGAGCAGGGGAGACAGAGCAATAGCGCCACGGCGCGGAGCCAGCGGCAGCAGGGAATCGTCGGGCGGGGTGTGGCGTTGGCTGACATGGAGTGCCTCAGTTGAGTCGCTGAGGGATGTATCGACCAAATAGGTGCTGGCTGCGGAACAAGTGTTGTCGAGAGATGTTACTTTCGTGTGGTGAAGATACGGAGTGCCGATTGGCGCATTGACCCTCTCAGAGGCCACATGCTCTAATTGCGCCCTTCGTGAAGCAAGCTGCGAATTCGCGTTCTAAGGAGACGATTGCATGCAGGTAGTAAGCTGTTTGGCTTTGGCACTACAGGGTCAGGTTCCGGTACAGGTGATTTATACCGGTGGGGATGACGGACGCATGTACCTGTGGATTGCACTTGGAGTAGGCGTTCTGGCGCTGGTTGCAGCGCTGCTGCTGGCCCGTGCGGTGATTGCTTCGGATACGGGTACGGCCGAGATGCAGGCGATCTCGAATGCGATCCGGGAGGGCGCCGAGGCGTTTCTGCGGCGGCAGTACCAGACGATCGGCGTGATTGCGCTCGTGCTGGCGGTGGTGGTGTTCTTTGGATACAAGCTATCGCCACGTACGGCGCCCTATGCGCTGAAGACGGTGGTGAGTTTTCTGGTGGGTGCGGTGTGCTCCGGGTTGGCTTGATTTACCGGGATGTACTGCTCGATTCGTGCGAACATCCGGACGGCAGCAGCGGCCAGGAGCAGCCTGAACGCGGCGCTGCAGATGGCCTTGCGCGGTGGTGCGGTGACGGGACTGGTGGTGGTGGCGTTGTCGCTGCTGTGCGTGGGCGCACTGTTCCTGTTTTTTGGTGGGCTCGATAGCCCGCAGTCGGTTCCGTACCAACTGGTAGGTTTTGGATTTGGAGCTTCGCTGGTTGCGCTGTTTGCGCAACTGGGCGGCGGCATCTATACCAAGGCTGCGGACGTGGGCGCGGACCTGGTGGGCAAGGTTGAAGCAGGTATTCCGGAAGACGATCCACGTAATCCGGCGGTGATTGCAGACCTGGTGGGCGACAACGTGGGCGACTGCGCCGGACGTGGCGCGGACCTGTTTGAGTCGACGGCGGCGGAGAATGTTGGCGCGATGATTCTGGGCGCGGCGTTGTTCCCGGTGTTTGGCGTGAAGGTGATTCTGTTTCCGCTGATTGTGCATGCGATCAACCTGGTGGCGAGTATTGTCGGTGTCTTTGTGGTGAAGACGAAGGAGGATGAGGACCCGATGCATGCGATGAATCGCGGGTTCTATGTGACCTCGGC
>DAICZO010000245.1 GCA_027311125.1 Acidobacteriaceae bacterium | reverse complement strand
GAGTCCCATCCCCCCCCAGCACAATCATCAGGTTCGGCTCATGATCCGCCAGCTCCCCACGCTCAATCCCCGCTGCCGAATCAACATACGCAGCGCTCACCGGATCGAGAATATAGCCGTAGTCATGCACTTCCAACCACGCGAACAAATCACGCAGAATCACGGCAAGTTCCGGCTTCTGCGGCTTGGAGATGATGGCGGCTAATAACATTTCTGTTTAGTGTAATGGCTCATCGCTACTTCGCGACGTCAACCTGTCAGCTTTTGCTTCCCCGCCAAACCGCGCATACAACAAATACTCATGATTGCCTTCCATCCCGCGTATCGGTGAATCAATCAGTTCGATCCCCTCCCCTCCCTGCTCCACTACACACGCCCGCACACGTTCTATCGCCATCGTCCGCGCCTCAGGGTCTCGCACGATCCCGCCCTTTCCAACATGCAGCCGCCCCGCTTCAAACTGCGGCTTCACCAGGATCACCGCACTTCCCCGCCAGCTATCCTCCAGCGGCCACGCCAACGCAGATAGCACCGCCGGCAGCACCAGGGTAGCGGAGATGAACGACACGTCCATCGCCACAAAGGTCGGTATCGCCTCGCCCGGCACCAGCAACTCAGCGTCCGTCAACAACCGCGCATTCGTTCGCTCCCGCAACTTCACCCGCGGGTCATCACGCAACTTCTGGGCAATCTGCCCGTAGCCGGTATCCACCGCCAGTACGCGACTGGCCCCCTGCTGCAACATACAGTCGGTAAACCCACCGGTCGATGCGCCAATATCAACGCACACGGCTCCATTCAGGTTAATCGTCCAATGTTCCAGAGCCCGTTCCAACTTCAACCCTCCTCGGCTCACATACTTAAGATCATTGCCCAGCATTCGGATCACAGAATCCTCTGCAACCGCGGTCCCCGGCTTGTCCACCCGCTGCTCATTCACCAGAACCCGCCCCGCCAGAATCAGCGCCTGTGCCCGCTCGCGCGACGCCGCATGGCCTTGCTCCACCAGCATCTTGTCCAATCTCGTCTTCATCCGTAATAGCCCATCGCTCTCATCGTCACTTCCCAGAGTACATGCCGCGGCAACTGCCCCGCACCACTCCTGCAACACGTACTTTTGAAGTAAAGTCTCATAAGGTAGAGTAAGTTCGGTCAGCGACTCGCCGTACGTGGGCGAGAGTTGCCTGACTGACAGAAATCACTGCAACTGTCAGCAATCTACTTTGGGTTCAGGTGCGTTTATATGTATAGAGAGACTGGAGCGATCAACACTCCACCGCTGTCATCGCAGGACGATGCCGCCTTGCTGCTGCTCGTGCAAAAAGGCGACGAGTATGCGATGGCCTCCCTGTTTGACCGCTACTCGAAGGTCGTTTACTCCGTCGCCCTACGAGTCCTGCGGGATCCAGCCTCAGCGGAAGATGTACTACAGGAAATTTTTATGCAGGTTTGGCGAAATCCCGACAGCTTCATCGCTACCCGTGGGACTCTGGGTGGCTGGCTCGCCGTCGTCGCCAGAAACCGCTCCATCGATGCTCTTCGCCGCAAGCGCCCATCCGAACAAGTCGACGACATGGCCCTTGCCTCACCCTACAACCTCGCCAACGAGGCCGAGCGTAATAGCCTGATGGAGAAAGCCCGCACCGTCATTCACCTCCTGCCCACCGAGCAGCGAAAGACCCTCGAAATGGCCTTCTTCGATGGCCTCACCCACTCCGAGATCGCCGAAATGACCGGAGACCCGCTCGGTACCGTCAAGACCAGAATTCGCAGCGCGCTCACCACGTTGAGAAAGGCATTCAAAGCATGAACATGACCCAACATTTCGATCAGGAAGACCTGGCTTTGTTTGCCATGCAGCTACTCTCCAACGAGGAAGCCGCCGTCATCGCACAGCACGTCGACCGCTGCGCCGATTGCCACCAGGAACTCGCCGCCATACAGGGCGATCTGGCTGTCTACGCGCACACCGTCGACCTCCACTCGCCTCCCGCGCTTGCCCGTGAGCGCCTGCTCAAACAGGTAGCCCGCGAGAAAAAAATCGTCCCCGTCGATCGGTCCGCCTCGGCCCAGCGTCCCGTCTACTCCGAGACCACCCTCTTCCAGCCAACGATCTTCGACGAAGAGGACCTGCCGCAAAAGAGCTTCGCGGCACGGGCGCTCCCCTGGGCGGGATGGGCCATCGCTGCCGGCTTCGCACTCACCGCCGGTCAGCTCTATCGCGAGCGCGAAGCCCTGCGCACCACCGTTGGCACTCAGGCAACTCAAATGGCCAGCCTGACCGCCGATGCCGCCGCCGCGCGCCAGTTGATGGATACCCTCAACGACGCCTCGGCCATGCGCGTCACCCTCAACAAGTCCCAGACAACGCCGGTGCCCCAAGGCCGTGTCACCTACGTCCCGGACAAAGGATCGCTCGTCTTCATCGCCAGCAACATGGAGCCGCTCCAGCCCTACAAGGTCTACGAGCTTTGGCTCATTCCGGCGGACGGACGCGACCCCATCGCCGCTGGCACCTTCAAGCCAGATGACCATGGCAACGCCAGCATCGTCATGCCATCGCTGCCCAAAGGAGTTGAAGCCAAGGCCTTCGGTATCACCATCGAAGACAACGGCGGCTCACAAACTCCAACCCTCCCCATCGTCATGGTCGGCGCCTAACCCGCCAGCCTGACGACCTTGTAACCTCGAACACAATGCAGAGCTATCCCTCACCAGGATGGCTCTACTGCGTCCCCCCACCCCCCCAAAATCACAGTGCGTTGACACACCACAAGGTAGTGACGAGAGTCGCTGCAGTAACACACCACCCCCTCAAACCTTCAAGACTCCGAACCGTCGCTCCGATCAAAGTCGAAATACGCATCCACGAAACAAGCTGACTTGGCTGCGGACGGAGCCGGAATGCTACCTCCTTCTAAACCATCATCCCCGGATGCTATCGTTTGGTGCGGGGGAGCATTGTCGGTGCTGATCGAGAACAGAGAGTACGGCGTCAGGACATCGTTGGCCTGCAGGACACAGTTGCTGCTTGTCTTCTTGCTTTGGAGTGCCTTCGCAGCAGCCCAGCAAACAGCCGACGGAGCCTTTCGTGCCGGTCAAGCCGCA
>DAICZO010000241.1 GCA_027311125.1 Acidobacteriaceae bacterium | reverse complement strand
ATCCGTAGCTGTGGGTGGCTTGCTTGTAGGGTGGATAAGAGTGCGGTCGTCCTGCGGACGATGCCTGCACATCAAGGGCGATGTACGGGACACTTACATAAAGATCCAAGTTTGCTTGCCTGAACGTTGCAGTTTGCGGCTTTGGGAGGGGCGAGCGGGAGCACTCGAGACGCTGCAGTGCGGTCACAGTTGAGACGATGATCCCTCTTCGTGATCGATGGGTAGAGCGCAGGTGGCGTCGTGGCAGCGGTCGACCCAGAATGGTACTCTACGATGACTGACTCAACCCTTGGGGGTGTCATCAAATTGGCTCGGGTTGCTGAACACGAGAAGCGAAATTTTGGACTTGATCTGGTGCGGGCTGTTGCGATCACGCTGGTCTACCTGGCGCATGGGGTGACGGCGCTGAAGTCGTTAGCGATGGGTGTGGATCTGTTTTTTGTGTTGTCCGGTTTCCTCATCGGGCGAATTTATTTCAGATCGCAGGCGAAGGGGGAGTTCTCGCTTTGGCGGTTCTGGCAGTCGCGGTGGTTGCGGACCCTGCCGCCGTACTATGCGGCACTGGGGTTGTACGCGGTGAGCGCTGCGTGGTTTGGAGGCGATTCCGTGCATTGGTATTACATCTTCTTCGCGCAAAACTACATGGGGTTGGATGGGTTCGGGCCATCGTGGAGCCTGTGCGTCGAAGAGCATTTCTACCTTGCGCTGCCGCTGTTGGCGGGGCTGGTAGACCGGGTGGGAGGGCGAAGGAGCTTCCTGTGGTTGCTACCCGTGGTGGCGGTGCTTCCGCAGGCTTTCAGGAGTTATTCCGCTTGGAGGAACGGCGGGCTCGCGCCCGTATGGTGGGAGACGCATTATCATTTCGAGGGACTGGTGATGGGCGTGCTGCTCGCGTATCTATTTGTTGAGCGGCAGGATGTATGGATTCGAATTCGTCCGCTGGCCTTTGGCTTATCGTTACTTCCGGTATTGGCGGTGGTTAGCATGAGCGTTTCCCCAAGCGGAATCTTCACGCTGCACGGTGCGCTGCTGATATATGCCTTAGGATTTGCGGGCTGGGTGCGGGCGTTGTACGACCTGAGATGGGAGCCATTGGGCCGAGTGGGACGCTATGGGAAGGAGTTGATCCATGGATTGGCACTGGCGTCGTACAGCATCTATTTGGTGCATGTACTATTCCTCGATGGGATCCGAGAGTGGGTGCTGGCGTGGCCACGCGGGCCGGTGAAGTCGATGTTCATTATGTCGGTTACGATGCTGATGGCAGTGGTCTTTTATTTTCTAGTGGAGCGTCCGACGATCAGTATGAGGGATCGGTATCTCCAGCGGGGGAAGCGGATACTGAAGGTGACCGCGGTTTGAGCGGACTGGACGCGTTCTTCGGCGCTGTTTTGTGTTATCGCGGCGTTCACTATGCATGGTATGCAGAGCCACATGTGCGTCGATAACTACGGCCTAAAGTTCCATGGCGAACTGGTGTGTGGGGGCTTGGTGAGTGGGTTTGGGTTCGGTGGAGAGGTCCAGGATGAGGCGTTCTAGGACGAGGAGTTTGTTGGCGGGACTGGAGCGGAGTTCCAGGTCGGCGCGGGCTACCAGGCGGATGGCGCGGGTGAGTTCGCGACGGGATTTGTAGCGGCGGGCTTGTTTGATGAGGTCTTCTGCGGCGAAGGGGGGCATGCGGAAGCCCTGCCAGAGGACGGCCCAGATGGCACGGGAGTCGCGGACGTTCTTCTCGGAGATGATGAGCATCTGGCGGAAGGTGCGGGCGAGCATGTAGAGGTGGCCGATGGCGGCGTCCTCGCCCCCGTCGGAGGCGTTGAGGAGGCCGTGGAGGAGCAGCAGCGCGCGGGGGCGATCCTTGGCGGAGATGGCGTCGGTTAGTTCGTAGAGGGAGCGCTGTTTGGCGGCGAGGACCATGGTTTCCACGTCGCCGAGGGTGATGCGGTTTTTGGCGATGGGTGGGGCATCTATCTGCGGTGAGGCTTCGCCTGCCTTCGCGACGATGACGCCCTCGCGAGGGTGGGGTGCACGGCTTTGTGACTGGGGGGCGGTGACGTACAGGATGAGTTTGTCGAGTTCGCTCGCGATGAGCATCATGTCTGCGCCGAGAGCGTCGACTAACTCGCGGGCGGCGTCGGGGTCGATGCGGACGGGTGGGTTGGCGGACTCGGCGGTGTGGGTGACCCACTTGATGGCGTCGGACTCTTCTACACGGGCGAGCTCGACCATGCCGCACCAGTCGCCGAGGGTTTCGCGGATCTTCTCGTAGCGCTCTTTGTCCTGATAGTCCATCTTGCGGAGATCCGTGGGGATGCGCAGGTGGTCGGCGACAAAGAGGATGAGGGCAGAGGGATTGGGGGAGCGGAAGTAGGCGTCTATTGCTGCAAATTCTTCTTTTTTGGAGCCGCGTCCGTAAAGGGCCTTGAGGCCGCGGACGAAGATGACCTGGAAGGGTGCCATAAGGGAGGGAGTCTGGGCCCGGTCGAGGATATCGAAGATGGAGGTTTCGGCGAGGTCGAGATCGTGCAGGCAGAAGTCCCGGGTCTCTTCCGGGGCGAGGGCGGCGAGGACGGCTTTGCGGCAGCGGTCGAAGAGGAAGATCTCGTCACCGAGGAGGACGTACCCGGGCTTGATCGCGGGAGTGACGATCTCGGCGAGGAAGCGATCGGTGCTGGCGAAACTGCGTAAGGGAGTGGCCATTTAGAAGGACTCCAGCATATCGCTGACGACAGCGGTGGCAAAGGAGCGGGAGATGCGGAGGACGGCAGGGGAGTCTTCCTGGATGAAGCCGTTGAGGTCGATGGTGGACTGGTACTGCTCGTGGTATAGGAGATTGTCGTTCTGGTAGAGGATGTGGCCGTCGTGGGCGGTGAGCAGGACTTTGGCGGTGATGGTGATGAGGTAGCTGGAGGTCTGTCCGCTGGTGGCGTCGTAGGTCAGGGGGGCGACGGTCTGGGTGAGGATGGTGCCGTGGAGGGTGGCATCGGCATCGGCGTTGTCTGAGTTGAAGATGCGGTAGCGAGTGCGGGTGTTGAGTTCGCGGATGATGGCCTGGGTGAATGCCATTTCGGTGTGGTACGCCTGGACGTGGGTGGCGAAGATGGGGACCGCCAGGGTGCGGACGCTGGAGGGAAGATGGGCCGCGCTGCCGACCTGATGGTACCCGCAGCCAGTGAGGGTGATGAGAAGCGGCAGGATGAGAAGGCGTCGGGTCATGCGGTCTAGCTTTATTGTCGCATTGCCGGGGAGATGGGGTTGGGTGGATTTTATGTGGGTATCGAGGTGGGGAGGGTATGGGGTAGGAACGGCAGGCGCTCGCAAAAGAAAACGGCAGCCTGTGGCAGGCTGCCGTGGTGGTAAACGCCGCGGAGTTATGCGGGTGAGGGTTGGCCTTCGCCGAAGCCGGGCTTGCGTCCCGACTCTGGCTTGAGGATCTTCTGGGTCTCGCCGGAGTCGGGTGGACCGGCCTGGGCGAGGGGGGATTTGAGGGCAGGGAGTTCCTTGCCTTCGATGATGAGTTTGATCTCGGCTGCGTCGAGGGTCTCACGCTCCAGCAGGGCAGTCGCCATGCGGTGCATGATGTCCTGATTGGACTCGAGAATGGTGTAGGCGGACTTGTATCCTGCGTCGACGAAGCTGCGAACCTCTGCGTCAATCTGCTTGGCGGTGTCGTCAGAGAAGTCGCGTGACTGACCGATCTCACGGCCCAGGAAGACCTCCTGCTCCTTCTTGCCGAAGGTCATGGGGCCCATACGGCTCATGCCAAACTCGCAGACCATCTTGCGGGCGAGTTCTGTGGCACGCTCGATGTCGTTACCGGCACCGGTGGTCATCTTTTTGAGGAAGATCTCCTCTGCGCAACGTCCGCCCATGATGGTGGCCATGCTGGTTTCGAGATAGTCCTTGGTGACGGTGTGCTGGTCTTCCTCAGGCAGGTAGACGGTGACTCCGAGCGCCATACCGCGGGGAATGATGGTGACCTTATGGAGGGGGTCAGAGTGCTCACGGAGGGCGGAGACGAGGGTGTGACCGGCTTCGTGGTAGGCGGTGACCTTCTTCTCTTCGTCAGTGAGGAGCATGGACTTGCGCTCCGCACCCATCATGACCTTGTCCTTGGCGACTTCGAAGTCATACATATGGACGGCTTTACGGTTGAAACGGGCAGCGGTGAGTGCGGCCTCGTTGACCATATTGGCGAGGTCGGCACCGGAGAAGCCCGGTGTGCCACGAGCGAGGACGTTGAGATCGACGTCTTCGGCCATGGGAACCTTCTTGGAGTGGACCTTGAGGACTTCCTCGCGGCCACGGATGTCGGGCCGATCGACGATGACACGGCGATCGAAACGGCCGGGGCGAAGGAGCGCAGGGTCGAGAACGTCGGGGCGGTTGGTAGCAGCGACGAGGATAACGCCATCGTTGGACTCGAAGCCGTCCATCTCTACGAGCAACTGGTTGAGGGTCTGTTCGCGCTCGTCGTGCCCGCCGCCAAGGCCTGCGCCACGATGACGTCCGACAGCATCGATTTCGTCGATGAAGATGATGCAGGGAGCGTTCTTCTTGCCCTGTTCGAATAGATCGCGGACGCGCGATGCGCCCACGCCGACGAACATTTCAACGAAGTCGGAACCGGAGATGGAGAAGAAGGGCACGTTGGCTTCGCCGGCGACTGCGCGGGCGAGGAGGGTTTTGCCGGTTCCCGGAGGTCCGACGAGCAGAACGCCCTTGGGAATGCGGCCGCCGAGGCGCTGAAACTTCTGTGCCTCGCGGAGGAACTCGATGATCTCTTTCAGTTCTTCCTTGGCTTCATCTACGCCAGCGACATCCTTGAAGGTGATCTTCTTCTGCTGCATGGAGAGCAGGCGGGCGCGGGACTT
>DAICZO010000225.1 GCA_027311125.1 Acidobacteriaceae bacterium | reverse complement strand
GTTGTCGGGATGGTGGAGCGGGGGACGAGCAAAGGGGTGGGGGGAGAAGCCAGCGAGGTACCCCGAACGAAAGTGGTAGATGAGTTTGCAGAATATTCATTTGCAAGGAGAACTATCCGGTCCATGATGACGTTAAGAAAGTCAGGAGCAGTGCGGAGGCGATCGTGATGAGAGGCCATGGAGGCGAGGATGTATTGGGAACGATTGGCTCCGGCTGCCATGCGGTGGCCGGCGGACCGCAGGGGGGATTTGTGGAGGGGCAGCCGGTATCGGCACTGTCTTCGCTCTCTACGGAAGAGGTGATCTACCGGATTGCTGCCCTGACGGCGGCGATCTTTCTGCTGGCTTCGATGGTTTAGCGCAGGGCTGGTGGGGCTGTGGTGGCAGTTCCCTGCTGCGATGGCGCTGGGCCCGGGTGCATAGGGCTAGGCGAAGCTGGCGCGTTTGACTCGCTGGCGGAAGTCTTCTCCCTGCATTTCTACGACGACACACATCTCCTGCAGGCGGGAGCGCATGCGTTCTCCGATGCGGTCGCCGAGGGTTTCGCGAGCGACGGCGCGGCGGGCTTCGGCGAAGCGGTCGTTGGGATCGCTGCTGGAGGCGGCGGCGCGAGGTTCGTTGGCGAGATTGGTGGTAATGATGGTGGAACGATTCTCGTTGTAGCGGCTGTTGAGGATGTAGGAGGTGGTGTCCCAGGACCAGTCGCTGGGGGTGATGTCGCCGAGGTCGTCGAGGACGAGGAGGTCGCAGGTGATGACGGACTTGAGGAGTTTGTCTTCGGCGCCGGCGGTGCGGAGGCTGTAGATGGCGCGGAGGTTGTCGAGGAGTTCCTTGTGCTCCCAGAAGACGCCGGTGGCGCCGCGGTCGGTGATGAGGGATTTGAGGATGCTGACGGAGAGGTGGGTTTTGCCGAGGCCGCTGGAGCCGGTGAAGAGGAGGCCTTTGCCTTCGGTCTCGATGGGGAAGCCCTCGGCGAACTTGCGGGCGGTGCGGAGGGCGGATTTGATGCTGTAGTTGGCGGATTTGTGAACGGTCTCGTAGCTATCGAGGGAGCAGAGTTCGTAGCGGCGGGGGATGCGGGCCTGCTCGAGATTGCGTGCGGCGCGGCGCTGGAGGCGGCAGTCGCAGGGCTGGGCGAAGCGATGCCCGTCGGGTTGCTGGACGACGCGGAGGCCTGAGCCTGCGCAGATGGGGCAGGGATCTTGCATGGAGTTCCTGATTCCTGGTTACTGGTGCAGCGGTCGGGTGCGGTGGTTCGCATTGTGATCCGGCTGTCTATTAGTATGGCAGCAGTACGGCAGCAGATGAATCCAATTGCAGGGTGTGGGAATCAAAGGTAAACTGAGGAAAGTGTCTCATCTGTCCCTGACGGGAGGATGACGGCGGCGCGACAGGCAGATCGATGTGACGTGAAGACAACCGTTGCAAGCGAACCGCGGGCCGGCAAGGGCATGAAGATCAATACGCTCAGCTAGATAAGGATAGTTACGATGCCAAAAGAAGGAATTCACCCGAAGTACGACATGATCACCGTCAAGTGCGCGTGCGGTAACAACTTTGAGACCCGCTCGACGCACAAGGGCGATATCGTGTTGGAAATCTGCGCTGCCTGCCACCCGTTCTTTACGGGTAAGCAGAAGCTGATCGACACGGCCGGCCGCGTGGAGCGCTTCCGTCGCAAGTTTGCCAAGTCGGATGCTGGCAAAGCGGATGCAGCAGCCAAGACCGAGACCGTCAATTAAGCGGAACCCAAACCAAAACACCAAGGGCCTCCGCCAGTGCGGAGGCCTTTTGTGCAAGGGCTGGAAGTAGAAGAGCTCGAAGTTAGAACTAGAAACAAAGACTTGGTTTATTTTTCTTTATGAAGAAGCGATACACCCTCGAACAGAAGCGCTGGGATGATCCGGTGGACCATGCGATGCCTGAGCATACGCGGGTGCCGGCGGAGTTCACGATCGGCAACGTGCGGATTGCTCCGGCGACGGTGTTGGCCCCGATGGCGGGGGTGACGGATACGGTGTTTCGACGGTTTATCAAGAATGCCAGCCAGTTCTCTGCTGCGAGTGCCGATGCAGAGGGCAATGTGGAGCAGGCTACTTCGAATCAGCAGTCGGGTTGTGGGCTGATTATGACGGAGTTCACTTCGGCGGATGGGCTTTCACGGATGCGTGAGACGAAGCGGAAGCGGTATCTGACGTACTACGACGATGAGCACCCGATCTCGGCGCAGTTGTTTGGGTCGAATCCGGCGACCCTGGCTGACTCGGCGCGGATTGTGCAGGATGCCGGGTTTGATTTGGTGGATTTGAATTTGGGGTGTCCGGCGAAGCGGGTGGTGGCGTGCAACGGCGGGTCGGGGTTGCTGCGGGATCTGCCGCTGATTGAGACGATCTTCAAGGCGGTGCGGGCGGCGGTGTCGATTCCCTTCACCGTGAAGTTCAGGATGGGTTGGAACGGCTCGGACATTGTGTGTGTCGAGTTGGCGAAGATGGCTGAGGACTGCGGGCTGAACGCGGTGGCACTGCATGCGCGGACTCGCGAGGACGGCTACACGGGGCAGGCGCGGTGGGAGTACATTGCCGCGGTGAAGGATGCAGTAGGGATTCCGGTGATTGGGAATGGGGATATTCGTACGCCGGAGGATGCTGCGGCGATGGTGGATGCGACGCACTGCGATGCGGTGATGATTGGGCGGGCGGCGCCGAGCAATCCGTGGATTTTTCGGCAGATTGCGCAGTACACGGCTTCAAAGGAGGCTACGGGAGTTGGGACGTACGACCTGCCGACGGATCAGGACCGATATCGGATGATCAAGACCTACTTCGAGATGCTGGTGGATGAGATTGCGCTGGAAGAAGCGGCGGAGGCAGCTCGGGCGGCGGCACTGACGGCGGCGGGGCAGTTGGCGCGGGAGGCGAGGAACCGGGACTGCGTGGGGAAGATGAAGCAGTTTGC
>DAICZO010000216.1 GCA_027311125.1 Acidobacteriaceae bacterium | reverse complement strand
AAGTCGCCATCCCACACCTCACATCCGTTGTGTCGGCCCACTATCGCACACCCGCACTAACTCATGCAGCGAGTACACCGCAGCCCGCCGTCCGCTCCCCTCCACCAGCACCTTCAACATCTTCGCCTCGACCATCTTTTCCAGCAGTTTCATCATCTGCGGACGCTGCGGCATCCCCGGAGACTTCAGCAACCCTCCAGCCTTGAACACCGGTTGCGCAAACATCGCATCTAGGAGCGCGACGCCATACCGCGAAGTCGTCATCTCCTGCATCCGTCCTTTCAGTCGCTCATACAGCTTCAGCACCGCTGCCACACGAGCCACGTTACTGTCTGCCTGTACTGCTACCGCCTTCACAAAAAACAGACACCACCGGTCCCATGCCTTCCCGCCCTCGCTCAGCTCACCCAGTCGCGAGATGTACTCCTCCCGATGCTCCTCAAAGTACTCCGACAGATAAAACGAAGGACTCGAAAGAATCTTCTTGTCGTACAGAAACAGCGGAATCAATATTCGCCCAATCCTCCCATTCCCATCCAGAAACGGGTGCAGAAACTCAAACTGCGCATGCACCAGCGCCAGTTGCACAAGGGCGTCCTTCTCTTCGGAGTGGTAATACTTCTCCCAGTTATCCAAGCCCTCCATCAGACGCGCAGGACTCGGAGGCACAAACGTCGCCTCCTCCAAAGTCGCTCCCGGCCGTCCCAGATAGTTCTGAGTCCTGCGAAACTCTCCCGGGGCCTTGTTATGCCCACGCACACTCGTCAGCAAAACCTTATGCAGCTTCAGCACCAGGTTCAAACTGAATGGCCGCGCTTTCAGCTCCCGTTCCGCCGCCCTCAGCGCCAGCCGATAGTTGACGATCTCCTCAATGTCCAGCTTCTTGCGTTCGCTCTCCTGCTCATCCCCCGCCTCATACCGCAACACATCGCTGATCGTCGCCACCGTGCCTTCAATCTTCGAAGAAAGCACAGCCTCGCGCGTCGTCAGCGGCGTCCGCAACAAAGCCGGATTCCGCAGATGCGCCAGCATCCCATCAAACCGCGCCACCGCACGGTTCGCCTCACCCAACACGGGCACCAGCGCCGCCCAGTCCAAACTTCTGATCGGCAACTTCTCTGCAATAGCCGTCTTCACGCCTCACCCCTTTGTGTATGAGTTCTAACGTAAAAGCATACACAAAAAAGTTTGATGCTCCCCGCACATACACAAATAGTTATGCAAATCCTCTTGCTTCTTGAGATTTTCGATGACAAGAATGACAAACGAGTCGAGTATTCTCCTCGGTGTATCCATCGATAGCTTTAAACCTATCGAGTTCTGCTCCCCGTTCCGGCAGTTCCCCTTTGCACAAAGCGCACAGACCTCGTTGCTTCTTCCACATCTGATCTTTGAGCTTTCTGCGCTGCATAGGTGTGCCACGCTCATCGAATTCTAGCCGTTTGGCTATATACCGCTTCATTTGAAAGATGAGCGCTTTGTCCTCGCCAGCGACCGCGAGAATCTCTGCTCGGACTCTCTCAAGGATTGGCAGGGTCTTCGTACGATTCTCTTCAGACAATTCGGGCATCGCCTAATCTCCTACAAACCCACGGTCTTCGATTCCAACAGCCCCTTAGCTCTCTCAAGAAACGCCTCCAGCGTGACGCTTCCCTGGTCGCCCTTGCCCCGGGTCCGCACACTGACGCTCTCGCTCGCAGCTTCCTTGTCCCCCATCACCAGCACGAACGGAACCTTCTGCAGCGCAAAGTCGCGGATCTTCGCCTTCATCTCGTCGTTACGTTCATCCATCTCCACCCGCAGCCCAGCCGCTTCCAGCTTGGCCTTCACCGCCCGCGCATACTCCATGTGCTTGATAGATGAGATCGGCACCAGGCCCACCTGCACCGGAGCCAGCCACAGCGGAAACGCTCCTGCATAGTGCTCAATCAGCACACCAAAGAACCGCTCCACCGAACCGAACAGCGCACGATGCACCATCACCGGCCGATGCAACTCGCCATCCTCGCCCTTATACTCCAGCTCAAACCGCGCCGGCAGGTTGAAGTCGAACTGCACCGTGGACAACTGCCACATCCGTCCCAGCACGTCCACCAGCTTGATGTCGATCTTCGGCCCATAGAACGCAGCCTCGCCCGGAATCGTCTTGAACGGAATCCCCTTCCGGTTCAGCACGTTTTGCAGCGACGTCACCGCCAGCTCCCAGTTCTCATCGGAGCCCACAAAGCTCTTCCGGTCGTTCGGGTCCCATGTCGAAAGCTCGACCTTGAACTCCTCAAACCCGAACGTCTTCAGCACGCTCTGCGCAAAATCGATGCACGCGACAACTTCATCTTCAATCTGTCCCGGCGTGCAGAAGATGTGCGCATCGTCCTGCGTAAACCCACGCACTCGCAGCAACCCATGCATCGTGCCGCTGCGCTCATACCGATACACGTTCCCCAGCTCCGCATACCGCACCGGCAGGTCGCGATAGCTTCGCGGAGAATTCTTGTAGATCAAAATATGTCCCGGACAGTTCATTGGCTTCAGCCGATACTCCGCATCATCCAGCTCCATCGGCGGATACATATTCTGCGAGTAGAAACCCTCGTGCCCGCTGATCTTCCACAGCTCCCGCCGCATGATGTGCGGCGTATACACCATTTCGTAACCACGACGGATGCACTCATCCCGCATCCAGTCTTCCATCGTCTTGCGGATCAGTCCGCCCTTCGGATGCCAGAAGATCAGCCCCGCTCCGGCCACCTCCTGGATCGAGAACAGATCAAGCTGCTTGCCCAGCACCCGATGGTCGCGCGCCTTGATCTCCTCCAGCCGCTTGAAGTGCGCATCCAGCTCCTTCGCGCTGTAAAACGCCGTGCCATAGATGCGCTGCAACTGCTGGTTCTTCTCATCGCCCAGCCAGTACGCTCCCGCAACCGACATCACCTTTAACGCCTTCACCCGACCCGTCGAAGGCACATGCGGCCCGCGGCAGAAGTCCACAAACCCGCCGTTGCGGTACAGCGAAATCTCATCGCCCGGCTGCGTAAACTTCTCGATAAAGTGGACCTTCATGAACTCGCCCTGCTTCGCGTAGTCCTCCAGACCCTTCTCGCGCGACTCCTCCTCGCGCACAAACTTTTCGTCCCGCGCCACCACTTCGGCCATCCGCTTCTCGATCGCAGCCAGGTCTTCATCGCTGAACGGAGTTGTCCGGTAGACGTCATAAAAGAAGCCCGCATCCGTCGCCGGTCCATGCCCCAGCTTCGTCTCCGGAAACAGCTCCAGAATCGCCGTCGCCATCACGTGCGCCGCCGAGTGACGCACCACCCGCAGCGCGGCCTCGTCGTTCTCCTTCAGTAACTCCAGCGCCACGTCCTCCGTCAGCGGAGCAGCCAGATCCACCAGCCGCTCCCCCGTGGCACCCGCGCCATACATCGCCTCCTCCGATGGAGCCTCATCGGCCATCGCCGTACCTGCCGCCGCTGTGGTCAGCGGACGAATCCGCGCCACCACCACCGCCGCTGCCAGCCGCGGCGAGATGCTCATCGCCACATCCAACGCTGTCGTACCGCGCGAAACCTCGCGCACTGAACCATCCGGAAGCTGAATCTTGATCATCTGTTCGCTCATGTCGTGATCTATAAGCATATTTCCTTTGCCCCGACTGCACCACTCGCCTCCCACAATCGTTGTATCTCTACTCCACCTTAGGGTCTCGCCAGACCCCCCAGCCCGTTCCATAATGGGAACACCATCTGCGCTCTGCCGCCGCAACTGCCGCAGCATCTGATTGATATAAGGAGTCTTCTATGCAGGTTCTACTCAAAAAGTCTGACGAAAAACAGGATGTAAAGTGCAAGGTCTGCGGCCAGGGTTTCCGCCTCTACTGGGAGCGCACCTCGCTCGACGAGCAGGCAGACATGCGCGCTCTCCTCTTCGATGAACTCAGCCAGCACCACGCCACCGACAAGACC